>JAVVGE010000001.1:0-84605 GCA_032249255.1 Desulfurococcales archaeon
CTAGGTCTAGGGAAAAAGGATCTTAGGGGTAGGAGGATCAGGAGATATCTCTGGAGGAAATCCTGGGAGATCGCATGGGATCAGGTAGATCTAGAGATGAGCTATGGAATACTAGTGCTTAGGATCAATAGTGTTTGCCTATGGCTAGTTGATGACCACGTATGGAAACCGGTAAACCCAACTAAGATCAGAATCAATGGTTTTGAGAACATTTCCTTCACAAGCATCGCTATCAATACTCATAGGGGCTGGGTGCACCTAGATCTAGAGCCTTCTAAGGAGTTCTACAAGCTACTGGCTAGGGGTTTTAAGCCAGCATCCCACACTAAGATCAAGCTTGATAGGAAGAATAGGAGGGGATATTCCACCTATCCCTTGGGAAGGAGGTCGAGATCTACAGGCCTGGGAATATTAAGCCTGTTGATGTTAATGAGGATTCTGTAGCAACCCTCTACGAGGCATTAGCAATAATACTTGGAACAGACCTTGCAAAGACAACCCTGGGCTATAGCTATAGGAAGAAAAGCATCCAGAGGAGAGATGGTTCCGGTAGCAGTGAGGCTAGAAAGGCTATGAAAAAGCTTAGAGAAGGAAAGAAGAAAAAGGACTATAGGATGAAGACAGCAAACATGATAGTGAGAGATGCACTGAGGATGAGAGAAGTAATAGTTATTGAGAGAATATCCGGAGAAGATATAAGGGTTATGATCGCTAGGTATAAGAATAAGCAGCTGAGGCACAGGATATATCAGAGTGCTTTGAAGGGAGAGCTGAACGCGATAATAGATAAGGCAAGGGAATATGGTGTGCCGGTATTGATGGTTGATCTCAGGAATACATCTAAGATCTGCCCTATACACAATGCTTTGATAGAGTATGGGGAGGACAGAATAGGTGTCTGTAGCAAAGGTGACGAGAGATGGCATAGAGAGGTAGTAGCATTGATCAATATTTATCTTAAGGCCCTCGAAGCACTTTATGAGGGCAATGCTGAGAAGGGCTTCGGGGTTCTAAGCATAGATGGGAGCCCCTTTCCGCTGGGCTCCACAGCCACCCATGAAACCACAGGGGTATCCAAATCTCTATGGGGGAGGTGGAGGTCCCCCGATGCCACAGGATCAAAACACTGTGGATCAAGAAACAAAGCAATCCAAAACAAAAGAATATCAATAACTATCAATAACCATCGGGGGACAAGCGGAAGGATTGGCTAGAAAAATCAACGTATTATATTAATATTATAATTACGGCAATTCATATATATTCTAGTATAGCCTGATATGTTATGGTGCAGTTATTGTCAGAGTTTAGGCTAAAGAAGATTCCAAAAGACGAGGAGAGTATGAAGGAAATAATTGAGGAGATCTCGGAGAAAGAGCAAGTAGAAAGCTCTAGTATAGAGGGTGAAGAGCACGAACACGGAGATGGGCATGGAGATCTTGAGCATGAGCAGCTCCATATACTAGAACATATACTCGCCCAGCTATCCCAAGTAGACGCTAAGCTAGCTGGAATAAATAGGAGCCTGTCCGAGCTCTCGGGTAAGATAGAGGAGCTAGTGAGGATCTCTAGGGCCCTTGTTAAGATATCGCTGGCAAGCATTGTAGATAACAGGGATACAAGAAAAAAACTTATTGAGGATGTTATGGAAGAGATATAGGGGCGCCCATGCCGGAGTTTCAGGGTGTAGAAGTGGTTCAGATAGCAATCCCACATGGCGTTAACGTGATCATTGGGCAATCCCACTTCATAAAAACAGTTGAGGATCTCTACGAAGCCCTTATAACATCAGTACCAGGAATAAAGTTCGGAATAGCTTTCTGCGAGGCTAGCGGTAAGAGGCTAATTAGACATGAAGGAAATGATGAAGAGCTAAGAAGACTAGCTATAGAGGCAGCAAGGGCTATAGGTGCTGGACATGTTTTTGTGATCTATATAAGGGATGCATGGCCAATAAACGTGCTTAATGCCATAAAGAATGTCCACGAGATAGTGAGGATCTATGCAGCGACAGCCAACCCCCTTCAGGTTATAGTGGGTAAAACTGATCAGGGGAGGGCTGTTCTAGGTGTGGTAGACGGATTCACCCCCATAGGAGTTGAGGGTGAGGAAGATATTAAAGAAAGGAGGGAGTTCCTTAGGAGGATAGGGTATAAGAGGTAAAGATTTTGAAAGCCAGGGTAAAGATCATCTCCTATAGCGAGGAAAAAACCTCTATAGGGCCTATAGAGCTCACATCGTTAAAAGTAATAGAAGAGAAGGTGTTTGATGAGCCCACTGAGCTAGGCGATGATCCTGAAGAAGGATTAGAGAAGCTGGCTAGAGATGTGGGAAATGGAGACTATGTAGAGGCAATTGCAGAAATAAAGGGAAGTGTTATAAGGATTGGTATTAGTAAGAAGGAGAACGGATCTACTAAAGGATCCTCCGTGTTATTCTATAGACCATCAAAGCTATTGAAGATCGGTATAGTGGTTCCTAAAGATAGTAAGAAAGCAGTCTTCCAAAATGATATGGAGCATGTGGTCGTTAATGAAGATAGTACGATTTCTTCTAGAAATATCGATGAAGAAAGTAATAGGAAAATTGGTGATACAAATATAGGTGGAAAAGACGGGGAAGATGTTCTTAGCGAGGATAATATAGTATGGTATACTCCAAATGACACAATCTATGTTTTCGAAGGCGAAATGAAGGTTAAGAACCCATGTGAGGCGGTGATACTTCTAACAGAAGATGGAGAGAAGATCTATGTAGGATCTGGAGAAGCACCTAGAGAGAAGAGTATAGTGGCTAAGAAACCTAGGAAGATTAGGAAGAAGAGAAGAAGGAGAAGGAAAAAGAGAGGATAGATTATCTATGGTTATAATATATAGCATCTATGCATTAATTTAGTAGGAAAGGCTCGGAGTATATGGAGCCTGTGGTGATTCTTAGAGACGTTTGGAAGATCTATAGGGATCCTAAAATAGGCGAGGTACCAGCCCTCAAAGGAGTCAACCTAGTTGTGAAAAGGGGGGAGATAATGGTGATACACGGCCCCTCAGGCTCTGGCAAGACCACGCTTCTTAAGCTCATGGCAGGTCTCACGAAGCCTGATAGAGGAGACGTTGTAGTGGATGGCTATAACATCTCTCTATTGGGTGAGGAAGAGCTTGCAATGATTAGGAATACTCTCGTGGGGTATATACCTCAGGACTATGGGTTGGTAGAAGATCTGACGGTGTATGAGAATGTAGAACTTCCCCTCATACTGGCTGGAGCCCCTAAGAGAGTTAGAAAAGAGAGGGTTATGGAGATACTAGAATATATAGGATTGAGAGATTTAGCACAAAAAAGCGTTAAGTATCTAAGTGGTGGTGAGAAGCAGAGGGTGGCTATAGCAAGAGCCATGGTAAACACACCAAGCGTCATCCTTGCTGATGAGCCAACAGCGAATCTCGACTGGGATAATAGTTTAAGGGTGCTTGAAATGCTTAAAGGTCTTAACAAGGATTTCCAGACTACTGTGGTGATAGTATCTCATGACCCAAGGGTAATCGATTATGCTGATAGAGCTGTTATAATAGTTGGGGGTGTTATTAAGAGCTATAGGGAGACAAGCTAGGGATCTTCTATGGAAATGCATAGAGACCCTATTAAAAGCTATTATAAGGAGCTTGTGAAGAGCTTCGCTAATATAGCACCGAAGGATAGGAAGAGACTTTCTGAATTGCTATCACAGGATGCTACATATGTCGAGCTAGTAGGAGGAGGCACTCACATGATTCTGGGGAGTGAGGCTAGGGATCTAGCATCTTTGATATCGAAGGATCTCTATACAGAAATAAGGATCCCGATAATGATAGCCAAGATCTCGGGATCGCCTTTCTATAGAATCATAGATTGTAATACCGATGTTATGAGGATGCTTAAGGATCTAAGAGAAGTCGCTATTATAGAGGGTATGTATATAGATAGATGCATACTATCGAGTATAGACGCTATGTCTCTCATGAAAAAATATAAAACCCTCTTTATCATTTCAATAATATATGAAGGAAATGAAGGATCCCAGTATAATGAGGATCAATATGGATAGCAAGACCCATGAAGGAGAGTTGGAAGAGCTAATAAGAGGGATAATCGGTATTCTGAGAAAACATGGTCTAGGAGTGGATATTATAAATTATCCCCGCGAGGGAAGAAGATCTGTGGATATTGTGGCCAATGGAAGGCTTATAATAAAGGTATCGAAGGATGCGTCAGAGATCTCCAGAGAGGAGATCGAGGATCTAAAGCTATCATCCAAAATGCTCAATTCAGCGGTATTAATAGTCTCTAAGAGCTATCTAAAAGAAGATCTGGAGCCCGGAATAATTATGGATAGATCTGATATAAGCGTTATGGATCCCGAGACCCTAGATCTATATTTATCAGATGAGAAAGTAGCTATATACTATAAAAAAGGCCAATTTTTCGTTAAGATCAAAGGCGAGGTCCTCCACAGAAAAAGAATCGAGAGGAACATGAGCATGGGCGAGTTAGCAGAGATGCTAGGGATCAGTAGAAAAGCTGTGTATGAATATGAGAAAGGCGCTATGGATCCCTCGATAGAGGTTGCCCAGAAACTCATAGATATATTTGGCGAGGATATAGTGGAGAGAGTTGATATCCATGAACTAACAAAGAGATATGTCTTCAGCTATGCCAGTAGAATGCTCTGGGTACACATTAGAGAAGATCCCATACTGAGGAGAATGAGCGAGACCGGGATAGAAGCTATAAGGCTTAAAAGAACAGCGCCTGATATACTCGGCATTGCTGGAAGGAATAGAGCTGCCCTAGTGATCCATGATAATTCAAAAACAATGGAAGATCTCACAGAAAAAATAGTAAACACCCTAAAGATATGCTTAAGACTAGGATGTAAGGTATATACATTGATCTCGAATCAAAGCGAGGCTTCAGCTATCAAGAAGGAGTTCAACGATAAAGTAAGGATCATTGAAAAGGATAGGCTCGAGGAAATCATAAAGAGTAACGATCCGGAAAAGAGTGGGGCTTAAGAGAACATAGAAGCCCTCCTCCGTGGAAAAGATCTTCTATCAATTGTCTCTACACCCCCAGCCTTGCTAGAAGAATATACAACGGAGATCCACAGGTACAGGAGCCAGCTCCTCTCCTGCCACATAAATATCGAAACTAGTGCTATCATTACTACTCATATGCAACAGTAGAATTACCAGAACAATTCATCCCTGTTTCCTGTCCAGCGCTCCACTATGTCCTCGAGGTTATTTACCATTACCACGATCATTAATTATCTTTATTACTATAATATGGAACAATCCTACATGGACAATATTTATTTAGGCTTCTAGCATTCCTTATAGTGGTGATAAAGCTGGGCGGTAGGCAGAGAACAACAATATTTATGGAGAAGGAGAGTAGTAAAAAGGAGACCCGAGAGAGACAGAGCAGAGAGACCTCTCAAAAATAATGCTCTTCCGATCATATATAAGGTCAATATATAAGAAATAATATAACATATATAGTCAGTGCAATCCATACTTCAACATAACCTATGATCTACTCAAACTATTTATAGCTTTATCTAACACTGCCAAACTCTAAATCCTTAATAGTTTTACCCATAAATCAGAATGAGCCTATTGCACGGTTATCAAAGGGCTAGCCATAGGATCTGGAGACCTGTATTTAGTCAAGGCAAAAGGAAATGCCCTTTCTTAAAAATATACAAAAATATAGAGCTTATCTACTCTAATCCGCTTGTCCCCCGATGGTTATTGATAGTTATTGATATTCTTTTGTTTTGGATTGCTGTGCTTCTTGATCCACAGGGTTTTTGATTCTGTGGTTATCGAGGGACTTCCACCTCCCCCAAAGAGATCTTGGGATCTCTATGGTCTCATGGGTGACTGTGGAGCCAAGCGGAATGGTGCTCCCATCTATGCTTAGAACCCCGAAGCCCTTCTCAGCAATGCCCTCATAAAGGGCTTCGAGGGCCTTAAGATAGATATTGATCAAGGCAACTACCTCTCTATGCCACCTCTCACCTCCCTTGCTACAGATCCCTATTCTATCCTCCCCATACTCTATCAAGGCATTGTGTATAGGGCAGATCTTAGATGTATTCCTGAGATCAACCATCAATACCGGCACACCATATTCCCTTGCCTTATCTATTATCGCGTTCAGCTCTCCCTTCAAAGCACTCTGATATATCCTGTGCCTCAGCTGCTTATTCTTATACCTAGCGATCATAACCCTTATATCTTCCCCGGATATTCCCTCGATAACTATTACTCCTCTCATCCTCAGTGCATCTCTCACTATCATGTTTGTTGTCTTCCACCTATAATCTCTCTTCTTCTTACCTTCTCTAAGCTTCTCCATAGTCTTTCTAGTCTCCCTGCTACCGGATCTATTTCTCCTCTGGATGCTTTTCTTCCTATAGCTATAGCCCAGTGTTGTCTTTGCAAGATCTGTTCCAAGTATTACTGCGAATGCCTCGTAGAGAGTTGCTACAGAATCCTCATTAACATCAACAGGCTTAACAATATCCTCTGGCCTGTAGATCTCGACCTCCTTCTCTAGGGATAGGTGGAAAAGCACCCTCCTATTCTTCCTATCAAGCTTGATCTTTGCGTGGGATGTCGGCTTAAAACCCCTAGCCAGTAGCTTGTAGAACTCCTTAGAAGGCTCTAGATCTAGGTGCACCCAGCCCCTATGAGTATTGATAGCGATGCTTGTGAAGGAAATGTTCTCAAAACCATTGATTCTGATCTTCGTTGGGTTTACTGGTTTCCATACGTGGTCATCGACCAGCCATAGGCTAACACTATTGATCCTAAGCACTAGTATTCCATTACTCATCTCTAGATCAACTTGATGCCAAGCTATTTCCCGGGATTTCCTCCATAGAAGTCTCACGAGCTTCTTATTCCTCAGATCCTTTTCCCTAGGTTTAAGTACTTAACGATCTCTTTGAAGATCTCTTCAGCATATTGTCTAGCCCTGTTCCTCCTTAGAGAGGATATCCTTTCAACAGCATCCTGGCATAAGCCATATATGTAGTGGGATGGGATATTTGGATAGACCTTCCTTAGCTCTCGATACTTCCCATTCTTAAGCCTATAGTAATTCTCAATAATATTCCTAGATGCGTGGGAAAGCACATTCTCAAGCATCCTAGTGTATATGTTCACGACCTCTTCTAGGGCTCTGAACCCCTCCTAGATAATTGCTTTGAGGGTATAACAGCAGTCCTACTAACAAAGATCCTGTCGCCCGGCTTTGCAACCCACATCCACTTCTTATCGCTCTTTTTCCTCCTCCCAGCCATTATCCCTAGACCTCGTTCGCCCCTAAACCTCTACTCTAACCATCAATTAATAATGAACATATATAAAAAGATTTCTACTATCATGAAAAAGGGTTTAGCCCGACCCTTTTCTCAAACCACGTTGATCTCCATGATATATAGATATATTCTCCTTGCCTTAGAGTTATCCTTATTGTTCTAGCCTCATAATCGATCTTCATGAGTGTTACCTTGCATTTAGCGATCTCCTCCTAACCCTTAGCTTGATCTTCCCAGCTTTGTCCCTTAGATACCTCTTCCTCCAGCCCTTTATAATCGAGTACGCTTCCCCAATAACAGCATCTACTCAGTGCGCAGCATGGGGGTTATCCTTCATAAGCTCTTCCCTCTAAGCCTTTTCTTGAAACCCCTATCCTTCGATATTGCTGGGATCCTCGTCTTCGAACCTCTGATCAAGCCAGCTTTCCGCCCCTTCTAACAAGCTCATAGAAGCGGTATCTCCGCTCAATATTATCCAAGATCAGATCTACAGCCCTCTGGAGAGCCTTAACATATCATGTTATAAGCTCCGAGACCCTCCTATCCCTAATAGGCACGCCATATGCCCTCACAAGCTCAAGGTTCTTCAGCAAGCCTAGCTTCTATAGCCCCACTCAAGACTTGACATAGAACCTTATAAATCGATATGAAACCCAAAACAGTTTCAGAACGGCTTTACCATTAGATGTTGAGATTGGAGAACAACTTGTTCAGGCTATATGTGGGAACAGCTCCCTTAGTCTCTTGTACCCTCCTCTTAAGCTGTATACATCGTATCCCTGATCTCTTAAATGTCTTGCTAACGCGTCGCTTGCTTCGCCTAGTTCGCATACGAGGACTATTTTTTCTCTTTTTCTTAGTAGTTCTTCGAGATCCTCTAAGCCTTTTATAGGACCTGAGCCTTTTCTCCTAGCTATATCTACTATGACATATCCTTCTGGGATCTTGTCTATTTCTATATCTGCGTAGGTCTTCATATATGATCTGATCCTTTCTTCCCAACCTTCTTCATACCTGATCTCAACAGATCTCTTGGCCGTATCTTCGAACATACTGTTATCCATCTTGGAGAACTCGTTGACGAGCTCCCCAGCATCTACATAGATCGGGCTTGAAGTTCCTATGAAGCAGCTTTCGACAACTCTGGAGCTTAGCTCGTAGAGCCCTAGATCTATTGATAGCTTCATTATCTCGACCTTGTCGAAGCCTATTAGGGGTCTTAGGATAAGGGCGTCTATCCCCTTCTGGGCTGCATGGAGCGCGCTGAGCCTCTGAGAAGATGCTTCCCACACAGCCTCACCGGTTACCATCGCCTCTGCCCTCACCCTCTCCATAAGGATCTTGCCTACTATATACATAGCCCTTCTAAGAGCAGGCTGCCACAATCTCCTCTTAACCCTAGACCTTATCTCAGATACTATGTCAGAGAAATCTGTCACAAGCACTCTGGGCTCATAGCCTAGAGACCATCTCTTCATAAGTACCTCACCAACCCTGAGAGCCCTTATAGTGTTCTCTATAGAGCCCATAACATAATGCAGAAGATCTGAGGGAGAGCCCCTCTTCATTGCCATCCAGGTAGCTACCGGGGAATCAAAGCCTCCAGAAAATAGGGAGAGAACCTTTTCAGAAGAACCAAGAGGAAGCCCCCCATAGCCCCTCCGAGAAAGAGATGATGTTGATATGAAAGCCCGGTCACCCCTTATCTCAACATATACCTCTATATCCGGGTTCTCAAGATCCACACCGTTGGAGCACTCTAGGAGAGCCCCCCCAATAGCTCTCGCAGCATCTAGAGAGGTGTAGCCTATGCTACCAGCTCTCCTAGCCCTAACAGCGAATTTCTTTCCGCTTAGATAGCTGCATAGCAGGTCTCTAACCCTTTTCGAAAGTTCACCAAGATCCCTCGAATCCTCCACGAAAACCTCTAGAACCTCCACAACACCGAAGAGTCTAGAAAGAGCTTCCAAAATGTCGTCCTTAGCCTCTAAATAGATCCTTCCACCATCCACTCTTTCAATATCAGCTATGTAGGGGGACAGAGCTTTTGATATATTTCTCACTAGGATCTGCTCTAAAACCCCCCTGACCCTACCTTTTAGAGATATCTCGCCCGAGAGTCTCAGGAGATATCTACGCAAGCTGTACACCAGCTGCTCTTCCTAACCCTCACTATAAGTGAGTCTTAAGCAGAATAAGGGTGATTATGTCTACAATAGTATGAATATACAGATGACTAAAGATACTATGATCTTAGAACATTTGAAGGACAGGAATGATCGATCATATGCCGATATCTTCCTAGTTTCTTTTACTTTATATATTTTGTTAGTGTTGGGTACTTACTGCTCTTAAAGCTTCCTGCATCTATGTGGAGATATCCCTTATCTATAATCAACTCTCTAGCTCTCTTTGATATGCCATTGGAAACTAGCACGCCTACAATTTTCTCTCCGGATGCTTGCTTGGCCTTCCTATAGATCGATTCTATATGTTTCACATAACGATCCAGCTGATTGATAGCACCTATGCCGGCCTTCTCGTTTTTCACCTCCACAACGTAGATATTACCTGCATCGTCTCTCAAAATAAGATCTATCTTGCCATTCGGCGTTTCAACCTCTCTTCCTATTATTTTCGCCCCAGATGCTATGATCTCTGGGTTTGATGAGATCACTTCCACGATGTCTCTTTCCGTACCACGGATCTCTAAGCCCTTTGTTGAAAGCTTGCACCAGATTGCTGAGAGAATCTTTCTAAACCTTATAGTAACAATTTCATAGCCATATCGAGTACTCCTACACCTGATCTCTAGGGAGTTGTTTTTGACATCAGATATGCATAGAGATCCTGGGGGCTGCCAGTTAAGGGGATCCCTATCCTTACCTTCATGCACAAGTAATGATCCGTCAGGCTTATATATAACGATCCTCGTCCCTAGAGGAGCTATAGAAGATGCTCTACCTTGGTAATGTATCTCGCACTCGCCGATAATAATAGCTGTATATATCTTGGAGTTTCTATGGAAGAGATCAGAGATTCTATTGATATCCACGCTTTGAGAATCCAGTACTATGATCTCTTCTCCTCCCGAAGAGACCATATAGCATCCCTAGCAGCCACTAATATCTCACTAATATCTCTTCTAGCCAGGGTTGCGGATGCGGCCTCTTTATGACCGCCATATTTTCCACCACCTAATGATTCTACTAAAGCCTTACAGTATTGAAGAGCCCTTCCTCTAGGAGATCTCACTGTTACCACCATCTTGGTCTCCTCATCTCTGATCATCACTATATCTTTCTTAAGCTTCTTACTTAACTCCGTAGAGGCTATCCCAAATAGCCCTGCGAAGAGCCTAGATTCTGAGGGATGTACGTAAGAAATCAAAACATCCCCTAGATCCTCACCTCTATGTATAGCTTTTTCGATTAACTTGTTCAATAGCATCTTCCCAACGTAGGCTTTCTTCTCAAGGGATTCTATGGATGTTATATCTTTGTTCAGTATAATTGCGTCGAAGAGCTCCCTCATGAAGAATAGATCGCTTGGATCTCTAGAAATAGCTAGCTTAATACTATCAGCTATAGATTTGATCTCGTAGTCCCCATCCTCAGAACCTTCACATGAGTCTGCTATTCTCAAGAGTTTTTGTTCGTAGTTGTTGAGAAGAAGCTTCATCTTAGATGCCATTAGCCTGGGCGTTGATGTGGATCGATCCCATATGACTCTAAGCCCGAGATCCTTCATCTTATTAACCCAGGGCTCTGTGGTTGTATGATGATCAATAACTTGGACAGGAATACCTTTCATTGTCACATCAACGATCATAGAGAATATCTCCCTATCTATCGCTATATCAATTAATGTCAGTGATGCGCACCGATCCTCTTTACAGAGTTTTTTAATCTCCCTAGAGGCTCTCCAAGGCTGGGTGAAACCAAGTACTAGATCCGATGGATACCGATCTCTTAGAAAGTGCTTCACATATAGAGCCCCAGCTATAATGCCATCGCAATCACCGTGAACTAATATAATGTGCTCCATAACGCTTCACCCCATGAACCTAATATACTCTATACCATAGAGATAATATATAATCATTGTAATCACAGAAAATGATCCTCAATATTTCAGAGGGCATGACCCCACCCCCATAGATAGCACGTGTTATCGAGATTAAGCTGAGATGTATAGAAGGTTTAGGGATATGCTCTAGATCACTAGAGAGAGTATTGCTTTCTGCACGTGGAGCCTATTTTCAGCTTGATCCCATACAACACTCTGAGGACCATCTATGACTTCATCCTCCACCTCCTCACCTCTGCGGGCTGGTAAGCAGTGCATAAATATAGCGTCTTTCTTTGCAGTTGACATGATCCTTTTAGTTACTCTGTAGGGCTCGAGATCCTTGATCCTCTTTTCTCTCTCAGCCTCTCGCCCTATTGAGATCCATACATCTGTGTATATTACATCCGCGTCCTTAGACGCAGTTATGGGATCATCTGTGATCTCTATAATAGATCCTGTTAGTTCCGATGCTCTATACGCCTTCTCAAGGATCTCTTTAGATGGATAATATCCCGGAGGCGTTGCAACATATATATTTGCACCAAGCATCGAAGCAACAGCTATCAAGCTATTAAGAACATTATCCCCACCATCTCCTAAGAAAGCTATCTTTATACCCTCTAGCCTTCTCTTCTTCTCATATATAGTGAAGAAATCTGTATAAGCCTGTAGAGGATGCTCTAGATCGCTTAGAGCGTTTATTATAGGTATACTCGCCACCCTAGCCATCTCAACCAAAATCTCGTGAGAATATACCCTGAGAGCAAGCCCATCGAAATATCTGCTTAAAACCCTTGCAGTATCCCCTATACTCTCCCCTCTCCCAAGCTGTAGCTCATTCCAACCCATATATATCGCGTATCCCCCGAGCTGCCTCATGGCGAGCTCGAGGCTCACCCTTGTCCGTGTGCTAGGTTTCTGGAATATAAGACCAAGACCTTTACCCTTAAGAAGCTCTATTACCCTCTCACCTGAGTAGTATCTATGCTTAAGTATAGATGTTAGCCCAAATACCCTCCATATCTCCTCAGCAGATAGATCAAAGGCCGATACTATACTTCTCCCTCTGAAACTCCTATCTATCTCTCCACACCGCTATTTATAGATACCTAAGCTATATATAAAATTAAACCGCAATCCACAAAAACTATTAATTAGATCCCAAACATATCTGAAAAATATTAGAAACCACATACCATATTAAAGAGCCACTTGTCCCCCACCTACACATCTTATCCCGTTAGGACAGGGTTATAACTGAGGCGACTCTTTTCAATTATATAGCAGATCATCCTCCCCATTGCAGTCCCAAGTATTACCCGCTTGTTTCTCGATGGTCATTGAGTGTCGCTGTTTTCCTTTGTTTTGAGAGTGCCGTGTTTCTTGATCCACAGAGATTTTAACCCTATGGCATCAGGGGGCTCTACCCCCTCACAGGGATTTGGATATCCCTGTGGTTTCATGGGTAGCTGTGGAGCCCAGCGGAATGGTGCTCCCATCTATGCTTAGAACCCCGAAGCCCTTCTCAGCAATGCCCTCATAAAGGGCTTCGAGGCCCCTTAGATAGTGATTAATCAATGCTACTACCTCTCTATGCCATCTCTCGTCACCTTTGCTACAGACACCTATTCTGTCCTCCCCATACTCTATTGTTGCCTTGTGTATTGAGCAGATCTTAGATGTATTCCTGGGATCCACCATCAATACCGGCACACCATACTCCCTTGCCTTATCTATTATTGTATTAAGCTCTCTTTTCAGAGCACTCTGATATATCCTGTGCCTCAATTGCTTGTTCCTATACCTAGCGATCATAACCCTTATATTATCTCCCGAGATCCTCTCAATAACTATCACTCCTCTCATCCTCAGTGCGTCCCTTACTATCATGTTTGCTGTCTTCATCCTATAGTCCCTCTTCTTCCCCTCCTTAAGCTTCTTCATAGCCTACCTAGCCTCCCTGCTACCGGATCCATTTCTTCTCTGGATGCTTTTCTTCCTATAGCTATAGCCCAGTGTTGTCTCTGCAAGATCTGTTTCTAGGATTACTGCGAATGCCTCGTATAGAGTTGCTGCTGAGTTCTCATAACATCGACAGGCTTAATAGCCTTCTCTGGTTCATAGATCTCGACCTCCTTCTCTAGGGATAGGTGGAATATCACTCTTCTATTCTTCCTATCAGGCTTGATCTTTGCGTGGGATGTTGGTTTAAAGCCTCTAGCCAGGAGCTTGTAGAACTCCTTAGTAGACCCTAGATCTATGTGCACCCAGCCCCTATGGGTATTAATGGCAAAGCTTGTGAAGAAAATGTTCTCATCACTGTTGATCCTGATCTTAGTGGCGTCTACCGGTCTCCACACACGATCATCGACTTGCCATAGGCTAACACTGTTGATCCTCAGTACTGGCATGCCTCCCAACATCTTCACCTTAAGGTATACTTGATGCCTATTAATCTCTTAAGATCTCCTCCAGAGATATCTCACGATCCTCCTACCCCTAAGATCCTTTTTCCTAGGTTTAAGTACTTAACGATCTCTTTGAAGATCTCTTCAGCATATTATCTAGCCCTATTCCTCCTAAGAGAAGATACCCTTCTAGTTGTATCCTGACAAACACTATGAATATAGTGAGTTATGGAATGCTGGGACACGTATTCCTTTTAAGCCTATTGTAGTTCTTAATAATATTCCTAGATACGCGGAAAAGCGCTTTTCAAGCATCTTGATGTATATGTTAAGGATCTACTCTAATGCCCTGAATCCCTTCCTAGATAACGGCTTTGATAGTAGAACAACTGTTCTACTAACGAATATATTATTCCTTATCTGATAACCTATTCTATACTCCCTTATCTTCCTTCCCCTTCTCTTCCTAGCCATTATCCCCAGGCCCTCAGCAGCCCGTTTACCCCTACAGTTCCATTAATTAATAATAAAACAATATAAAACATTCCTATTAACATAAAAGGATATAGCTCAATGATTATGAAGGAAACAATAACCCCACCAAAGGAGTAATGCAGGGATCCCAGCATTGAAGAGATGTGATCTAGTAAAATTGAGGGTAGAATTGAAAACTAAGACTGGGTTGAGATAAGCTCGTCTAACTCTGTGTGCCATTCCATGTGTCTATTGAGATTCACTATTGAAATGGATAGGAAATATATTATATAGAGGCCAAGGGTCACTATTGTGAGGAAGATCCCTAGCGAAATGAGGCTCTTTCTCTCCTCTCTTTCCTCTCTTACTAGATCCCTGTTTCTAGGTATCCTAGACAGGATCGATAGCTCCTGGGATCTGTGTATGTAGAGCCATATCTCCAGTTCCTCTATTAATGAGAACACGGAGGAGATCATTGCTATGGGGGATAGTACCCCAGCTATAAGTAGTAATGGAACCCTTAAGAGAGGCTCTAGCGGAATCAAAATCGATATTATTAGGAGAAAAAGGAGTATCATGGATACCATGAATAGTTTAAGGCTGGTGAGAAAGGAGGGTCTATTACTCCTAATAGTGTTGATTTCGGTGGAGAAGGCCTTGGGATCTATACCAGAGATAGATAAATAACTCCCTAACTTAGCAGCTGATTCTCTAGCGTGTGCCGAGAGAGCTCCTCCGAGGGATATTATGCTTGGAGCTATAAGCCCCATTCCGACAAAACATAGAACCGATCCTATGACTAGAGTAATAACGTTGAAAGGGGTTTGGAAGCCTAGGAGAAATAGGAATAGAGTGGCTAAACCTATATTTAGGATAAAAATCCCGATTCCTATGATAAAAGATATAGCTATATATCTACCAACAGGCACTGCCTGACCTGGTAGCCTTTCATGCGGCATGGAGGGGTTTCCCATGGTAGTGCACAGCCTGAAAAAATATATTGGCATTCCCATATTAATATCCTAACCTCTTCACTCTGTGAAGAGAGAAGAGGATCATGGGAGGCCTTAAAAGATATAAGATTCATATTTAAAAACTTAATATGAGAGGTGTGATGAAGGGGTTATGACCTGATTTGTGAGGAAAAAGGATCGGATCTGACATAGGGATCTTTTTCTCAAAACCTGTGACTCGTACAATCTTTAGTCTGAGGAGTAAAGAAACCAAGCGCAGATCTTCTTACGACCGAAAACATTGCCATCTATGGTAATGAGAGGAATAAGATTTATAAGCTCGAACATCCTAGAATATAGCTAAGAATGCCTTAAGAGGCTACTCCTAGATAGGATCTGAAAACATAGATCTAAATAATTTATATTACCCCTAAACCAAGACCATAACCACGATTTCCAAGGAGCCGGCTAGTCGAGGACCTCGGCCGGCTAGGGATAGGAGTGATGCGGGGCTTATCCATTTATTTAATGTCGTGCTTCCCTAGCCGAGATAAACGGATATGAGGAGATCAGGGGCTATATACCTATAAGTAATATATCTTAGCACATAATCCAGTAATGGGGGTCATATGGATCTTAAGCAAATGGTGAAGAGGGCGGCTTCAAGCTATGCAGTGAATTTGATTATGAGCTGTAAAGGATGTAGCATAGCTGTTGGTAGTGGATCAACTGTAAAGATCTTTATAGAGGAACTCGTAAAAAGAGGAATTATCTCAACTTTTAGGTATATATCTACAAGCATAGATACAAGTATATATCTAAGAAAAGCCGGGGCCAGAGACGTAGAAACTGGGGTATGTCCCGAAGATATTGATATATATATAGATAGTGCCGATGAAATAGATACGAAACTTAACCTCTTAAAAGGGGGCGGGGGGGCCCTTTTTAGAGAAAAAATAGCTATGCTGAGCTCTAAAAGAAGGATCATAATAGCTGATGAGAGTAAACTTGTAGAGAGGCTGGGTTCAACAAGAGACGTGCCTATTGAGGTTGAGGTCTATGCAATAAACTACGTCATAAGGGAAATAGAAAGACTAGGGTATAGAGCGACCTATAGAGAGGGGCTTGGAAAGCTGGGACCTCTTATAAGTGATAATGGAAACGTCATAGTGGATGTTCATACCGGGCCTATAGAAGATCCTGTATCTATGGATAAGATTTTAAGGAGTATAGAAGGGGTTGTATCTACAGGGATCTTTCCGTATATGGGTTACGAAGTAATAATCGGTAGACAGAGTGGGATTGTTGATGTTCTAAAAAGATGAGTGGATTTATAGTGGGCTCCACAAGAAACAAGGGGGCCATAGCTTGAACAAGGTTCAATTCTAAAGGTAGAGTAACTCCAGGGAAACAGGCTTTTGCTTTTACAACTAGATCTTATAAAGGCTAGAGAACACAGACACCCCTCTAATTCCTTTGGAAGTATTGGAAAACTTGGTTAGCAGGCTTGCGTTACCATAATATGGAAACAAATATGGCTAAACAAAAGTAAACATAGATCTGATAAAACGTTTACTGATTCTCTCCTAATATTAGGAGTAACAAGCTTTCAAGCAAAGTTAAGAACTCGATCCCTTTTTCTGATATTTTATTATATACACATTTTCTTTTGCTTGATATACAATAATCAATATATCTAAACACAAGCCCAAGAGATTCTAGTTCCTTAAGCAGAGCATGAGAATCACCCCAGCTTCTTAGTATCCTTAATAACTCACGCGTATATAAAGGTCTTTTCTTCAAGATCTGAAGAACCTTCACATATTTATATATCTTTCTAGAAACATCAAGAAACTCAGACTCATCGTGAAACAGCAGTTCTTGCTTTTGTGCCAAGCGGTTCATCAATTATGATTTCTTTAATATAGTAACCCTATAAATACATACTCCAATCAAAATTCTCCACAGGAAGAAAAGGGGTCTGAGGCTCTATATTATGAAAGCATAGAAACCACCTTGCTTATCTAGATAAAAATACAAAAATAGGTGGGATTTAAATGGGCTCAACAGGAAGTAGAGGGGTTTAATGATAGTGGTTCTCCTCCATTCTTGATCTATTACTATTTTATAGAAACGAACCCTCATCAAGCTATTAGGCTGTTACAGGATTACCAATAAATTTAAATATCTCTGGTTATCTATGAATACTTGGTGTACCGTGGAGAGGGAATGCTTGGCTTAAGCATATAAGCATCTAATCTTTAATAATAATTATGATGAGGCTATATTCAGATGTGCTGGGTATATGAATATCCTCGGAGAGTGATGATGCTTGGGCTCTCCTCAGATGTGGGCCCAATGGCGTTGTGGCTCGATGGGCACCCATGCAGCTCATGTGAAGCCAATGAACCCGAGCCTAGGTGCAACCCCGCTAGCGGAGATACAAGTATTTGGAAACACTATCAAATACCGTTAGCGGGGAAACACTCATATGTGATAAAAGATCCTCTGTGGCTGTGAAGACCAGCTTATATGAAGAAAAGCGCAGACAAACATAAACCCATACAAAGATCTGTCTTAATTCTCTTCCATAATACTAAGGCGGATCCAGGTTGTGCTGTATATAGAACCGAGGGGTGGACCCTCTCCCCCACGCTCCCCCCGGTGACCTGTGAACGCTTGCGCCGAGGGTTAGGTTGCTCCCTTCCGGGCCTGGCCTGTTTCCCCTCGTGAAGGCGGTTTAGCCTCCTCTTCCGAGGAGGCCTCCACCACCGCAAGCCCCACAGGGCGGGCTTCATAGCTGGGATGAGGATCCCTCGGTTCTATATACAGCACAACCTGGTTACTGGCCCCCGCGTTGCGCCCTTTCGGGTTTGGGGGTGGGCGAGGCCCCCGGCCCTACCCGCCATATTTATAATATGTTTCATTGGTTATAAAGTCTACTTATTACCTTGATAATGAGATCTATATTTGAGAGAAGCTGTATGGGATTAGCGATAGGACTTGATCTCGAGGGTCTAATAAGATATATAGAGACTAGAAAAGGGCTTATAGAAGCTGAGCTTGAGAAGGTTGTGAAAGGATATGAGGGGGAGGTTCTTGAGATAATTAACTACATGTCAAGGGGTGGGAAGAGGTTTAGAGGGGTTCTTTCAATACTTGTTTGTGAGGCTCTGGGTGGGAGGATAGAGGATGCTTTAGACGCTGCAGTAGCTATAGAGCTTGTGCATGCAGCCTCCCTCGCTCTAGACGATATAATAGATCTCGATATGATTAGAAGAGGATCTATAGCATCGTGGATAAGATACGGAATATCCAAAACAGTTTTGATATCCAATATGTTGATACCAAAAGCCCAGCTCATGATAGAGAGATACGGTTTCGACGCCTTGGTAAGGGTTATAGAAGCCTGGCTTCAAGCCACCAGCGGAGAAGTTATAGATGTCTTTGGCCCCGGTTCTGCTGTAACTGGGTACGAGACCCTGGCTAGACTGAAGACGGGCTCTATTTTTAAGGCATCAACGTTTTTGGGTGCTAGAGCTGCTAGGGCTGGTAAAGTATATGAGGATCTATCAGCCTCTTTCGGCGAGAATCTGGGGGTTCTATACCAGGTGGCCGACGATCTTGTTGATGTGATAATCGATAAAATAGCTGATAAGACCCATGGAATAAAGATGTTTATAGAGTGGCTTGGAGACGGGAGCAAGGATGAGATCGTTGAAAGGGCTGTTCCGAAGATAATATCTCTAATAACTAGGCTCGAGTCAATGGTATCTAGGTATCCTGAGAGTAGGTATAGAGATTATTTATCGGTAATACCTAGGTATATGGTGTATAGCATGCTAAAAGAGGCTGGGAAAAAGGGTGAGGAGGTATATAAATATATCGCTGAGACTCCTAGCTAAGAGCTGACAATGCCTATAGGGATTTCACATGGTTACTAGACTCTCCACAGGTATTCACGATCTAGATCGCATGATCGAAGGAGGGATTCCAGAGGGGTTCTTTGTAGCAATAGTCGGAGAGCCAGGCACGGGAAAAACAATTTTAAGTATACATTTCATTCACCAAGGGATCCTCGATGGTGATAGATGTATTTATGTCACAACAGAAGAGGACAGAGAATCGATCCTAAACCAGGCTAGAAGATTCGGATGGGACTGGAAACCGTTTCTCGGGAAAAGATTCATAGTGATAGATGCGTTAAAGACGCAGGAAGATCCATGGTCTCTTCAGGAAATGGAGATAGAGGTGTTAATAAATAAGATTATAGAGGCTAAAAAGACCCTTGGTTATGGAAGAGCCAGACTTGTGATCGATTCCATATCAGCCTTCTGGCTAGAAAAGCCAGCCATGGCTAGGAAATATAGTTACATGATAAAAAAGACCCTTGGGAAATGGGGTTTCACCACATATCTAGTTTCTCAATATGCTATAACAACCATGTTCGCATTTGGCTGGGGTGTTGAGCACATAGCAGATGGTATTATAAGGCTTAGAAGGAGGGTTTCCAAGGGGGTTTTAAAGAGATATCTCATGGTAGAGAAGATGAGAAACACTAATCATGATAAAAGGATCTATGAAATAGATATAAGTGATAACGGTCTCACCATTCTTGGGCCAGCAGATCTAGATATAGAAGAGGTATCGTCACCCAACTACACAGCTTATAGATAGGTCGTTAAGCAATATATTAATTGATAAATTATGTGGAGAGGAGATCCGAGGCGCCTTATCTTCTTTCTAGGGGTTATAACTATTGCGCTGAGTATCTATATACACGACCCAAGGTTCCTCGGTGAATATACGGACTATGTAGCGATATACATGAGGGATCCATTGAAGATCCTTACGGGGTATCCCTATACAGACTACTCATTCGAATATACGCCTCTCATAGCTATTCAATGGATGGCAGCGACTAGAATAGCTCTTCTCTTATCGGCATATGGTTACGATCCCATGCTCTCTATTTTGAGGACTACTTATGTTATTAATACTATCTTCTATATTATATATATATTGGCTATATATGCCATATATAGAAGGATAGAGGCATCTAAGATATCACTTTCGCTAGCCATAGCTTCTCCGTCTATGATATATTATCTCTTCTACAACTGGGATATATCAGCATCTACATTGATGGTGCTAGGATCCCTTCTATTCCTAAGAGGCAGGATTCTCACATCTTCCTCCCTGTTAGGGCTAGCTGCTTCAACAAAGATCTTCCCTGGGATGGTTCTCCTCTCACTAACTATTATAATTGCTAGGAAGGATTATAGAAAGGCTCTCAAGTTCCTCACAACAGGGTTGTTTGTTGCTTCAGCACCATATCTAGCACTCTCTATTCTCTCTCCTTCAGCACTCATTTATATCCTTAGCTACCACTCTAGCTGGTACTGTGAGAACTGCTTTTATGTGCTTTTTACAGACGATATATTCGATCCAATGTTGAGAAGTATATCTGTACCTCTCATGATCATCATACCCCTCTTCTTCATCATCTATATACTCAGATACAGCTCCCCTCTCGAACATACTAGATATATGGTTCCCCCATTGATAGCAACCTCCCTCTCAATAAGTCTCTCATATGTGTACTCACCCCAGATGAATATAATGATCTCTCCACTCTACCTAGTCCTCAGAGATAAGGCCCTATATATACTCATTATCCAGGATATTCTAAATACTCTCATCATGGTTCTATGGTTCCACGAAGATCTTATTACAGAGGCATTGGGCATTGAGAGTAGAGGTCCCTGGTATAGAGAGAGCCCCATACAATGGATCGCATTCGCCAGAATAATATTGATATGGGTTATAGGGCTTTTAATCACTAGAGAGGAGAGGAAGATCTATACTCTAAGGGCACAGAGTTAAAGCTCCAACTTCTGATTGCGGGGCCAATCGATAGGATTATATCTCTTGATAAATGACCTGGCTTTGCCCCTATTTCGATCCCTGGTTTAGATATATAGTATTCCACCATCTTTAGATCTACATGTTCCTCCCTTCATTTCCGCTTTTATATGGACTCCTAAGGATTCTCGCAATCTCCTGGGCCTTCCACTCAGATATTCCCTCTATCCTACTTAGCTCGGAGGGGCTTGCATTGAATATTGCCAGGACGCTTCCGAATCTTCTGAGCAGTCTCCTCGCCAACTTTGGTCCTATATACGGTAGGCTCTGAACTATATGGAGCTGCCACTCTTCAAGGGTCTCTAGCCTCGGCTTCTTATGAACTATAGGGTATCTCTCTAGGCTATTCTGGCTCTTCTGAGCAAGCGAGTGTATAAAATATGCAGCCTCCTCCTCATCGAGCGAGAATATGACGCTTATACCCTCACTCACTACCAGCCTTGCTAGGGATCCGTATATAGGCTGCCATCTATCCATGTGTAACCTGATCTCGGAGGGAGAGCCCTGGATAAGGATCACAGCTCTCTCATATCTATCTAAAAGCCTTCTTACCTGATCAAAGAGACGGCCATCGAATATACTCTTGACCAGGTCGGAGGCGCTCTTTCTCTCCACAGCTATTGTATTAGCTACTATATAGTCTCCAACGTCAAGCATTTTATATACGATATAATCGCCTAGTCTACTAAGTATCTGGGGAATTTTTGAAGCTCTTTCCCTCTCATCAACTATAATTTTTGGCATTGCTCTCAAATATATCTTTAAGTGCTCACCTTATTAGATATCCCTGCCTTGAGGGCTTAAGTAATTTAAGTATTTCCCGTATGTATCCATACCTCTAGAATCCATATTCTCAGCATATCTCCTTGCAAGTTCTAGAGAAATTTGTTTACAACTGAAAGCCTCGCCCTTCAGGGCAGGGATAGTTTTATTAGCTTTCCAGGTTCTTGTTTTTGGAGGGGCTCTATGGCCTCTGGCAGTGAGGGGTTGCTAACCATCTCGATCGGCATGGGGGTTAGTCCCGAGCCGGGGGTTATAAAGTTCCTCAGGAGATACAATGTAGTTCTCAACTACGCTATAAACAGGATCCTGGGCCTAGATCTAAGAAGCATTGGGAGGGTTCATAACGCTCTATACAGATAGCTGAGGGGGGTTCGGCCTCCCATCCAGGGTTGCTGTTGAATGCTATAGGGATGCCCTTGCAAATGCCAATGCCTGGAGGAACAATCCTAAGAAAGGGAGAAAGCCTAGGGTTAGGAAGCTATCTATGCTTCTGCATCAAGGCTCGGGATACAGGGTTAAAGAAGGCTACGTAGAGATCATGGGAGGGATCAGGCTTAGGATAATTGGCTAGGACAGGAGGTATGATCAGTATGAGAATAGGGAGGCTAGGCTTGTCTATAGAGAGGGTAAGATGATTCTGTGGATATCAAAGAAGATACCAAGGCCAGAGCCTTACCAGCCTAGGGATGTTGTTGCTGTTGATGTTAATGAGAGGAAGATAGTCTATGGAAACCACGAGATAAACAAGAAGAGCGACACGGGCATTGATAGAGCCTATAGATGGAAACTCCTTACCGAGAATCTCCAGAAGAAATACTCATCAACTAGATACCCAGCCTGAAGGAGAAGAGGGATCCTGAATAGAATAAGATCCTATCATAGGAAGTCTAGGAACATATTGGAGGACTGGGCTAGGAAGACATCGCTTGAGATCTTGGGGCTAGCTTTAAGACTTCAATATGCAGTTGCTAGAGAGGATCTCACGGGGCTAATAAACACCATGAGGAGGATCGAGAACAAGGATCACAGGGCAAGGCTCATAATAATGGGGTATAGGAGGATGGGGAAGTGGATAGACTGGCAGGCTATGAAGCGCGGAGCACCACTAGCAATAGTAGATCCTAGGGGACATCCTCAGAGTGCCCGCAATGCGGTGCGGAGACGATTGAAAATGGATATAGAAGACTTAGATGCCTACAATGCAACTTCGAAGCAGATAGAGACGTTGTTGGAAAGCTAAATATAAGGAAGAGGGCTTTGAAAACGCTAAGGATCAAAGCAAATCCCGGGGATCTCTGGCCACCCCCACTGCCCCCCAGATAACAGATGTATCCCCGAATAGATGGGGGGAACAATGAACCGCCCAGAGGGAAGCCTTGCCCCTTTAGGGCGGGGAGGGGGTCAGATAAAGTAGAATATTAAGAGGATCAAAATACTTTCGCCGTCCTCTGAGGGGTTTTAAATATATAGCGATATTTACGGGATCTATATGCTTGGTAGTAAGAGATATGTAAGAGCTTTGAGCGAGTTAGTAGTGATCATGATAGCTGTTGCCATAGCGATACCGGTGATGTTCCTTCTACAGGCATGGCTCACAGGGCAGATAGCGAAAATGCCTGAGCTAGAGTCTGTAGCAGCCACGTACGAGGCAAAACCAGTTAATACAAACACCACCATGGTTTCTGTTGTCGTTACCAATAACGGTAACGATCCTATAAGCGTTGAGGGCATATCAGCCATCTATACCACCTCAAGCGGCTCTGTCAGCTCACAAAGCTTCAATAAAACGCTGACCGATAGCTTTCCGGCTACTGTTGGGCCTAAGTCGAGCAAAACATTTGTAATAAGTATTAATGATGCCACAAAGGTCAACAGTGTCGTCGTTACTATAAGATCACTTAGTACAAATGCTCAGAAGACTATAAAGGCTACTGGGATCTAGTCTGGAGGGATATTATGTCTAGATTAAGACCAAAAATATCTTTTTTCCAATCTAGAACTCTCGAATCTATTTTAAGGAAAAAGAGAAGCTTATTAATAGAGGGCTCAGCATTCACCAGACCTTCTGACTTGGTAAGAGAGGAGCTCGAGATCCATTCTCAGAGCAGCAGGGATCCAGAGGTTCTGGGGAATATTCTGCTTGAGTACAGTGTGGGCCCCTATAAGATATCCCTTGTGAGTCTAGATGGCGAATATATATATTTATCTGAGCTGGTTCCTAAACCTTCTAAAGAGCTATTAGCCCTCATAGAGAAAGCATCGCAAGAGCTTGTGAGGTTTGTTCCTGAGGATAGGGATCTGGATGACTACTATATCGCAGAGGTTCTTAGAAAGATCTACAGCGTCCAACCGATCTATGTAGATACTGCAGTCTATTTAATAAAGGAGAGACTTAGATACGGTAAAATACAGGTTCTACTAGACGATCCATATGTGGAAGATATAAGCATAGGCGGTCCCGGCCCTGTCTGGATTAGGCATAAAAGCGTTGTAGAGATCAATCCCCACATAGATATGATAAGAACTAATATAGTGCTTAGTATGGATGAGGTGCTAAACCTGCAGAGATATATATCAACTAGGTGTGGTATATACCTATCCAAGTCAAACCCCATAGTAGATACCCAGCTCCCTACAGTTGATGGAGGGCACAGGGTTCATATGGTAGATACTATAATTACAGGCGAGAGACCCGAGATATCTATTAGGAAAAAGCCTATGGAAAGGATCACAATTGAATTGCTAATCGAGAGAAAGTCCATACCGAGAGCTGTAGCTGAGTACCTAAGGCTTGTACTATGGAGCAGGGGCTCCATAGTAATTACAGGGCCGCCTTCTAGCGGTAAGACCACGGTTCTAAAAGCTCTTCTATATAGCTATATACCCCACACCTGGAAGGTTATTATTATCGAGGATACTCCTGAGATAGATATTCCGGAGAACACGCCTTGGATTAGGTATACCACATATGATCTTGGGGCACTCCATATAGATCAGTTCCTTCTCGCAAAAGCGGCCCTCAGATCCTCTACCAACAGGCTTCTAGTTATAGGTGAGACTAGGGGGGCTGAGGCACAGGTTCTGGCTCAGGCCCTTAATATGGGTATGGGCGCTATAACTACATTCCACGGCGGATCTTCTGAGGAGGTAGTTACAAGGCTCATGTCGCCACCTATAGCCCTTTCAAGGCAACAGATTAGCAGTATATGGGCTATAGTTATTATGGGCATGGAGTGTTTTGAGGCTAGCGGGGCTGTAAGGTGTGTTCAAGGTGTTGATGAGGTAGTGCCATCTGGTGATGAGATAATGATCAAGAATATATACTCGTTAGGAATGGGAGAACCAAGTTTAGAGGATCTACTTTCTAGAAGCTCGAGGCTACCCCCTTATGTGAAGGAGAAAGCTGCGATAGCATTGCCAGAGAGGGGCGGTAATGAGGATTCTAGATAGCATTAAGAGGAGATATGGGGATCTCCTCTCACCCTCTATCTCTAGCTATAGAGATTACATATCGCTAAAGACTGAGCATAGAGCGGCTCTTCTAGGATCTATAGTTTCTATAGCTATATCTATCTTTATCACATATTTCTCCTGGATAGGGTATAGGTTCGAGCTGGCATTTCTTTTGGCCGTCAGCGGTGTCCTGTTATCCCTCTACAGAGTGATAACCAGGGTCTCGAGGGCGCTTGAGAGGAGAAAAGGATTTGTGGAGGAGCTTCCTTTCCTCGTATTTATGGCTTCGGTGACTGCAAAGACAGGTGTCGAGCTAATAGACGCCCTGAAATTTATAGCGGTTCATGATAGAGGTGGGCGTGTTTTTAAATATTTCTCCAGCCTCTCGAAGAGAGTGATCAACCTGTCGAGATATATAAGTATATATGATGCGCTAGAGAGTATAGCTGGTACACCGAGAATTGTTAGGAAGGCATTTCTGAACTATGTCGCTAACATAGCCCAGGGCACAGGTATCGAGGCTCTTAGATCTATGGGTGCGGAGATGATAAGGGAGTCATCGAGAAGGATTTCAAGGATAATAGATATCTCCTCGCAGGGAGGATTACTAGCTGTTATGGTTATGACAACAGCCCCCATGCTACTCTTAGGCATCTCCTCGATAATTGGTAGTTATATAGCGCTCACAGCATCTATCCTTATCACTATGATGACGCCTCTTATAATCATAGCCATACCATCGATCCCATATCCACTTAGACCGATCCCCACAATTACTTCGAGAATATATATCATGCTTAAGGTGTTAGCCATACTGGCTCTGACAGGGCTCTACATAGTCCTCTTCATACCGCTTCTACTCCCCAGCCAATGGCTTATAAGAAGTTCTATCACCCTTTTCATCCCTTCTCTATTACTAATAGCTCTCGGCCTTGTCTTGACAACGGTATTTATCTCATATATCAGGAGTGTTGAAGTAATCAAGGATCTCCTCGGAGATGCTGAGCGCTATGTAAGGGTATACAGAACTCTAGCAGGCTTCGAGGTAGATAGGTACTTAAAAAGGGCAAGGCTCTCAACCCCATGGCTAATGAGCTATATAGATCTTTCAATAAGGTTCCTTATGGAGAAAGGGGAGATAGATCCACATGTATTCAATAGATTCTCCGACGAGATTGGGGATATACTATCGAAGAACGTGAATAGGATACTCGTATCCCTTATCCCTCTCTCTGCATTGCTCTTACAGCCTATATTCCTCTCCCAGATAATGGTGATGATGCATGCTGAGGGACTATATACGTTCCTCTTATCATCTGTCTCTATACTCGCGTCATCCCTTATAGTATCTAAGGTCTTTTTCGGCGAGATCTATAACACCATAATCCCTGGTATTACTACAGCAATTTTTTTCCTCATCTCGCCCCTGAGGTGATGAACGTGGTTCAAGCTATTAGGAAGGGGTATAGAGTTGAGGAAATAAAAAGAGTGGATATGCCAAAGCCCCTGGCTAGATATGATATTATGTTAAGGCCTTCCAGGATCAATCCTGAGGTCATGTCCATAGAAGCGAAGGGTATAGATGTTGTAATGAGACCCCTGATAGGTCTTAAAGCAAGTTCCGCAAAACCATGGATCTATTACATAGAATTGGAGAAACCCAGGCTATGTATAGAATCGCAGTGCTATGGAATGGAAAACCGGTTTAAGATCGCTCCACTGAGTGAGAAGAGCTTCATAGCGTTATCAGGCAAGAGGGGCTATCTAGTAGAGGTGCTTGAAGAGAAACTCAGTTTAAGGGATATAGATGTCGGCGAGATCATTGGATATACTCCTTTCATAGACAGGACTGTTCTTATACTATCTATAAGAGGGCTGAGGAGGAAAACGCTTGCAGTTGATCAGGGATATACATACAATATTGGTTCCTACTGCATAGAGAGAGCCGAGGGCCACTCACTAGTAACATACGAATCTGATGGGTACGTGAGAATCTACTTTGGACCTGACTATGGAGGCTACTCCTTCTATGATGTTAGAGGCTCGCCAGAGACATGCAACATAGGTTATCGAGTAGCTAGCGTAAGGATTGGCAGAAAAGGCTCTATATACATTGGAAAGGGGCTTTACCTAGAAACCCCATTGAGTTCTAAAGCTATTGCTTGGATACCCGAGGAGAAAGAGCTCCTATTATATGATGAGAGAAGTAGATGGCTTATAGAGAGCGATCTAAAGAACTTTAAGCCCATAGCAAGGCTACCAGAGAAGCCCATTTATATTGGGCGTACGAGGGATTCACACGTCTTGATGTTATCAGGCAGTATCCTCGCGATAAAAGAATCCCTTTTAATTAGACCCGAGATACCCCATCAGGGTTTTAAAGCGCTCTCAGCAGGTTATTGGGGTCTCGTTATAGATGCTGGCGATAAGATCTCGATAGTATCGATAGAGGGGAGAATATATAGAGAATTGGGGAAGAGAGGGGATGCTACCTGCTGGGGATTCATGGATAAGCTCCTCTGCATCTCAGGCCGCTTCATAGGCGTTGTAGATCCTGAAAGGGATGAGGAGATCTCTATCGAAGAACTCAGATCAGAGCTAGGGATCTATGTGAAAGGATCCAAGGGGTTGATAGATATAGATTTAGAAGGGCCTATAGAGATTCTAGATAGGGCTAGAGATGGCGATATCTACATAGCTAGAATAGCTCCGAAAACGCTTGAAAGGATCATAGGTGTTAAGATAAGACTCACTGACCCGCTAGGAGAATTTACAGTGGGTACAGATATACACATACCTTTACCAGAAATCGAGATCGAAAGTGCCGAGATGGCTACTACATCAACAGGAATTCATAGAGCGTGTAGCACCCCTGGATATGCAAGAGCAACATTTCATATGAGGGGAATGATAGGGCTTCACGACCTATATAGATATATAGCTAGGATAAGATCCAGAGGTAGGGTTATTGGAGAAACTCCCTTTAATTATAGAGGGGGTAGCGATCCCATCGAGCTTCAGATCTGCCTCGACACAGCGGTTGAAGAAGCGGAGCTCGAGATAGCGGGTATCAAGGATAGTGATGGGAATGCCTTCTATAGTTCTTCGATTAGGGGTAGATCTATAGATGTTTCGCCAGAGCTCGAGATAGTCCATGGTGAAGGTTTCAGCGAGATACGCCTGAGGATCGAAGCTCCCAAGGATCTTAGGATAGAGAGAGCAGTCCTCAAGCTCTCCTGTTCTAACACATCGATTGAAAAAAGTGTTGAGGAGAAGAGAGAGTTAGCTATGAGAGTTAGCGGTTGTGAAACCCCAGCTAGAGTATCTATTAATATCGAGGCTGAAGGATTCATGTGGAGCTTTTTGAGAGAGATATATCTCAGAGATTTAGAGGCATGCTTAAATAGATATGTCGAACAAGGTATTCTAGCCAGGATAGAATGCTCTGAGGGAGGATTCTACAAGCATATTGATTACTCTCCCTACGAGGATAGATCCCCCATCAGAAGTATTGGGATATCCTATGCGAGAAGCTGTATCCTCTCCCTAGACGCTACCAGGGATGCTAGCTATATCGTGGTTGGCATGAAGGGAGGGATATACAGGGCTGGAACTATTAAGCTAGGCTCTAATCGTATTGAGCTCGTGGGATGCGGTATAGATACTCCTCTCAGGCTCTGCATATACGATGGAACGGTATATAGGGAATATATGCTGCTTCCACCATCACTTGAAGATCTGATTAGACAGGCTTATATAACATCATATAAGCTCCTTAATATTTTAGGGAGAATGGTTGATTAATATTAAGAAGATCCTGGGGATGAGGGACGAGATCTCGAAGATCCTCTATGGATCTTCTGATCTCAGGCTAGTGAGAGGCAGAATTGTTAGTTGTCAGGATAGCGGGTGCGTGGCAAAAGGCTTTCTAATCGTTAGAGAGTTTACAGAAACACCTGAAGATCTAAATGAAAAAGACCTTAGGAAAATCCTTAACTCCTACGTGAGAACGCTTGCAGAGAACGCCCCTATAGATCTAAGGGTCAGGGTCATTCCCACAAGGACCGATGAGATCATAGCCAAGATAGATAAGGCTATCCAGGTAAAGCAGATAATACTGGAATCTGATCCCTCTAACGAGAAAGTTAGAACAGAGATAGAGAGACTCAAAAGAATAAAGAAGAGAATATTAGATGGTGAGACGCCCTTCACAATGACAATGATATTCGGGGTAATAGCTTCTGGGTCTAATGAGGAAGAGGCTCTTGAGAGACTCTCTCGCAGATTAGAGTTATTGAGAGAGGAGCTAAGAGGAATCGGTATATATACCGAAGAGCTCAGAGGCCTGGGCACCATAGCCGCTATCAACGAGTTTTTTCGCAGGGCCTAGGGGGCTCATACTAAAGATCCTCAGTAAATTGGTTGAGAGAGCAATATCCACATCATCATTCTCCTCAATATATTTCTCACCCTTTCTAAAAACATCTCTCCATTCGAGAGGGATCCATAAAAGCGGGATTCTGATAGGAAAGATTATAAATAGCGGGAGAAACATATTCTGGAACCCTAATAATTCTATGAGCCCCCACGTTATAGTCGTGGGTCCAACAGGTTCTGGCAAGACCGAGACCCTGATTAGTATCTCTTCTAAGATGCATACCCTCCTCTCAGCAACAGTTCTTATAATAGATGTGAAAGGAGATATTGAGAACAGACTATTGGGGAGGGGCCATTCCTTCAGGTCTATTGATATACCTAGAACCCCCCTAGGATCTCTATACCCCTTTTACATAGACCCCGGTTCTAGGGCTGGGCAGGTCTTTGATGCTATTATCAATTCTTTTGAAGTAAATGATATAAAGATGCAGGCAGTCATATATAAGGCTATAAAAAGATCGTATGAGAAAACTTTAACCCCTTCATGGCAGAACGTGCTTTCCGAGCTATCTCAGGAGGATGAACATGTGGGAGTCATGATCTCAAGAATTGTGGATGAGATCTCTTATCTAGATGGTGGAAAACACGGGACAGGGCATTACGAAATAGTAGAGGGGGAGATGAACCTGCTATCCCTTTCAAAAATATCTAAGGAGAAGGAAGAGGTGCTTGGCTATGCAATGAATATAGTATTCCAGGACATGCTTAACTATATGTCATCTAGGCATGTAGATCCTAGATATATAAGTGGCGCGATAGTAATAGACGAGGCATGGATTCTAACTAGAAAGGGGAGAAGCTCGGGCAGGCTCCTAAACCTAGTCAAGCTGTCAAGAGGCTATGGCCTAGCTGTCCTTCTGGCCACGCAGAGCTTCAGAGATTTCGGGGATGACTGGGATAGGATCTTGGAAAATTCGGGTCTCTTAATAGTGCTTAGCAACCCTAGTAAGATATTTTGGAGCGATGCATCCAAATTCTTAAAAATAGATAGGGAAACTATCGAGGATCTTATGGTTATCATGGGTAGAGGAGACGCTATCATAAGGATCCTCCCAGATCCAAGGCCTCTCCCAATCACATTAGAAACCGAGATCATCGGGGATCTTGCTAAAGTTAGATACTAGCTATATTATAACAAGAAGAGCAGGACTTCACCAGGCTTGATATCAAAAACTATCACGAACAATTTCCCTTAACATCTAAGATCTTGGCAAGTTTTTCTTCGCCCCGCCATTCCCGGCCTCAACTCACTCTGGAGGGCCCAGCCATAGTTTCACATCTATTTTCCTCATTTCTTCCCAGCCATTTTCCCTAGACCTCTGCAAGCTCTCTAAGGACCTATAACGATCATTAATCAATGGTATTAAGAAATAGAAGCTTTTAAACTCAACAGTAACTATCTTCTTTGAAACGGCCCTTCCCTATTGTAGACCGATACCAGTAACTCTTCTTATTAGCTCTAGAGTATTATTTGGTAGTGAGTGATAAGCATTATGAACATAGGCGGTATAATCTCCAAGAGATTTACTAAGGTTTCAAGCAGAGTGTATATCTCACTCAGCTTTACTGAGGAGCTACACGTTTCTATGAGAGCTAGGCATGAGCTAGGCATAATGTAGATCAGGTGTTGTGTATGAGAATGTTACTGATCCATGCTGAAGAATTTAGCTATAGAGTTCGGGAACCTGCTATTGAGAAGCCAGAGAAAATAGAGAAGAAAGAGGATTTTGCGAGAAATGTGCTAACAGTTTTCGTAACTGTAGAGAGGGGCGATGAGAGTGATAGAAGAGTTATTGAGAAGGCTGCGGAGGATATTATGGACGTGCTTAAAAGAGTCAATGCCGAAGGGGTTCTCTTATATCCATATGCTCATCTCTCCCAGGATCTCGCACCGCCTGAGATAGCTCTTCAGATACTCGTAGATCTTGAGAAGATTCTGAGGAATAGGGATATCAGAGTGTCTAGAGCTCCCTTTGGGTGGTACAAAGAGTTCACGCTAAAGTGCTATGGACACCCCCTCAGCGAGCTCTCAAGAACTATAAAACCGGGCGCCAGAGCTAGGAGGGCTGTTGAGAGATCATACTACATTCTAGACCTTGATGGGAGGCTCTATGGGCCGGGAGAGTTTGACTATAGTAAGTACCCCGATTTGAGGATCTTAGTCGAGAAGGAGGTATTTAAGAAGGAGGTGGAGGGGGAGAGGTCGCGTGCGTCTGACTATCTAAGGAAATTTGGCTTCGAGTGGGAGGAGTACTCAGATCCGGGGCACATGAGATATAGTCCGCATGCGACGGCCATATTAGATAGCGTTTCTCAATACTCATACTCGGTGGTGAGGAGTCTAGGCATACCGGTCTTCAGAGTTAGGGGAACAAACATGTTTGATCTCTCAGTGAGGGCTGTGAAAGAGCATGCAGATCTCTTCGGTGACAGGCTCTACGAGGTTGATAGCGAGGGTTCTAAGCTGGTTATGAGATACGCTGCGTGTCACCAGCAGTTTGCCATGCTTAAGGATTGGATCTTGAGCTATAAGGATCTGCCGATGGGCATGTTCGAGGTTGCTGATAGCTATAGGTATGAGCAGAGAGGGGAGCTCCTTCTAGGTTTCAGGCTCAGGAGATTCCATATGCCCGATATGCATATCCTTTGTAAAGATCTGAAAGAGGCTATGGATCTGACACTAAAGATAAGGGATAAGATCTTTGAAGAGGTTAGGAAAGTGGGTAGAGACTACGTAGCCATTATAAACGTTACCAAGGGCTTCATGGAGAGATCTATGGACTATCTCTCAGAGCTAGTTAGGAGAGATGGGAAGCCCGCCCTAATAGTTGTCTACCCGGATAACATCTACTACTGGGTTATCAATGTGGAGTATAACATAATAGATGCTACTCAAAAACCTAGGGAGATAGCCACTTTCCAGATAGATGTTGGAAACGCGGAGAGATTTGGTATATCATATGTCGATCCTAACGGGGCTCAGAAGAGACCTCCAATAATACATACAGCGATAATCGGGAGTGTAGAGAGATATATATACATGCTCTTTGATACAGCAGCGAAGGCTGAGGATAGCGGTAAAACTCCCTATCTACCCTTCTGGGTATCTCCAATACAGGTTAGAATTATACCTATAAAGCCTGATCATATGGAATACGCTCTAGAGATCCTTAACACAATATCTAGAAGAGGTTTTAGAGCGGATATAGATGATAGGGATGAAAGCCTAGCCAAGAGACTGAGAGACGCGGGGATAGAATGGGCATACTTTATAGTAATAGTAGGAGATAGGGAGGTCAAGACAAGAACCATAACCGTTAGAGAGAGACCTACAGGGGATCAAAAGGTATACACAGTAGAATCCTTCATAAACTTATTAGAAGAGCTCTCTAAGGGCTACCCAAGAGTTGAGCTCACAATGCCCGAGCTGGTTAGCAAGAGACCCTCTCTCCCATATCTAAGAGAGATATAGAGGCTCAAGCCCTCGATCTATAACCGGGTTAGTATATATAGTCTTTAGTATATATAGTCTATGGCAAGATATAGAAATAGTGTACTGTATATCATTACTACTATTGTTATTCTTCACATGTTATTTTAAAAGGAGTTAGAGTTTCCATAGCCTTCCTCAGATCTTCCCTGATTCTATTAATATCAATACAGATATATCTAGACACACCATCAAGCAGTTTAAGAGCTTTATTCGCCAATATCTCAAATTCTCTAATTCTTCCTTCCTGGATCTTTACGAAGGATGCTGCCACTAAGATAAGACCTTGTAAGACTCTCTCGCCTGATGATCTCCAGGCAGTCTCTAAAACTCCATGGGCTTCCCAGAATCTCTCACTGTTAAATAGATCAATGAACTTTTTAAGAATATCTAATCTATCCTCCTCTAGGATCGATGTGGGCTCCTCTTCTAAGGACCTCCAGAGAATAATGTCCCCTATCAGGCTTTTTATAGTTAGTATCACAACTGGAATATCTGGATCCCAGATCTCTATTTCAATATGCTTGATGGCTATTCTTATATTAGCTGCTCTAAAACAGCTTCTCAGGATTTTTAACAGATATTCCCTGTCGCTGGGCTTATAGCTGAAATGATTTTCAGCTATGTAGAGGTATCTCTTCAATTTCTCTCAGCTACTCCGGCGATATATAGTTCTCCAGGTTTTTTGGAGATACATTGAATGGGTTTGCTGGACACCATATATATCTCTCTATCTCCTATCTTCACAATACTTACTGTTATGTCTAGGCTCAGGTCTTTTACTCCTGTGTGTGTTTCTTCACGGATTTTAGATCCGGTTGGTCTATCATATATAGCTATCCTTACTTCATATCCCGAGGAGCCATGGTCTCTAACATATATCATTGAAAAGCCTTCTGAGAGACTAGAAGCCATGTGTAGCACTCCACGATATAGATGTAACTCCTAAAATAATAATTAATTTAGGGAATGCTAATGAGTAGAGATCTTCTAGCATATTCTGGCCAAGAATACTATGGAAAGCTGGTAAATGCGAATAAATACTATTTTATCCTATCTCAAGATCACCCAGAGATGTCATATATGGAGACTATGTATATGCTAACGAAATTAGATAGAAACTATGGGCTGCTTCATGTGGAGCCAGGGCTGGTAGTGGTCAGGGTAGACCGCGATATAGAGGCTCTAGAGACTATTGAACCAGTCTATATAAGGGAGATAGGTGTTGTTCTACGTATGGAACCTCTTAGAAAGGATTCTAACCCCTACATCTTGATCCGGTCTTTAGAGAATATCAGATTCTGTGGAAAGAGAGTCGATGTTAGGATCTATAGCCTTGGGAGGAGAAGACCGAGCTGCGATTATACACTGCTTAAGGAGGGAATTAGGGAGATCTATGAGAAAACAAGGGAAGGATTAAGAGGTGTTGGTGCCATCGTTAATGATCAGAGATGTATTAATAGGATCTCGATAGTGGTAGGGAATGTAATAGTTGTTGGATACCCAATAAGGTTCAGAATGAAAAGTGTGAGATCTATAGATAGTAAGAGATATATGAGCAATAAAGATATAGCTTTTATGGTAAATATATGCAGATATATGTGTGGTGAGGGAAAAAAGATCTTCGATCCTTTCTGTGGATATGGCCATATATTAGAAGAGGCCTGCGCTAAGGCATATCCCAAGACCGTTATTGGGGGGGATATAGATCCTGGGAAAGCTGTCACATTTAAGAAGATGGTTGGACACCAATGCCAGCTCGATGTAGTGGTTGCTGACGCCACTCGCCCTGCCCTCAGAGAGGGATGTGTAGATATCATAATATCAGATCTTCCATATGGAAGGAGGAGTAAGGTTTTGAGCAACGAAACTCTTGATCTCCCAGTTGTGTTTCTCCGCGAAGCAACGTATCTGCTTAGAAAGGGTTCTATAGCTATTCTAGCAATATCTCTGGATCAGTTTAAGCGGCTCAGGAGCTTTGTTAAAAAAGCCCCGCACTATAGGATCAAATTCCTCTGTCCACAATATATTCATGGAGGTCTCACAAGGGTTTACTTAGGCCTCGAATATATTGGGTAGACAGCTTCTTATTAGATGCTATCCTCTATCTAAGTGAACCCAGCTACACGTCTTCTTACATGTCTTCCGCTATAACCCTTAAACCTCTCCTCTATCCATACATTGCCCCTCTCATGATAGCCCCGCTCTTCCCAGTAACCGTCTACATAGTGATCTATGAATATTAGCTTTTCAACCCACTTAGCCCCCTTCCAGCCATAGAGATGGGGTATGAAGATCCTGGCTGGATACCCCTGCTCTTTTGAAAGGGGTTTTCCGTTGATCTCTATAGCTACTATAGCCCTTGGATCCTTGGCATCTTCTATAGGAAGTATAGCTGTGTACCCATCAAGGCTAACCGTGTATAGCCATTTAGCATCATTCTTAACCCCAGCCATATCCATTATCTTGCTTAGAGATACCCCCCTCCACTTAACATCAGCAACACTCCACCCAGTGACGCAGTGGAAGTCAGATACATATTCAACATCAGCCAGCCTCTGTAGCTCCTCATAGCTAAATTCCAACTTTCTATCTACAAGTCCATCAATCTTTAGCCTATATCTATCTATATCGATCTTGGGAATACCGAACTCTGCATATATTATAAACCTAGGTATATATCTCTGCCCCGGAGGCACCTGCTTAGTCATCATCCCGCTCATTCCTATCACAACCCTCTTATCAATAAAATCTATCTACGCCATTAATAAGCAGAGACTCCAGCGGTGACCCTCTCTTCACATCCCTAGAAGGGCTGTATCCTTTTTATGTTAATAGGGTTTTTATGTTAGTTTGTTATCTTGGCTTTGCTTATAAGTATCTAGTCCCTATCTATTTTGATGATGAGGTGATATTCGGGTGTGCTTGGTATGTGGATATCCTTGGTATGTGATTATGTTTAGAGCTCTCGAGGTCGGAGCCCTTTGTGAGGGCTATGCCCAGAAGGGCTTCGTGGTTTCAGGCATAGCCCTAGATGAGGGCACAGTGTCCCTGAGCTCGACAGTCCTTTCGAGAAGCCTCTTAGGGCATATAGCCCGGGAGATTGGGTGGGAGGCTCGAGATGATCTACTATAGAATTGAAAGAGCGGTTTGCCTTCTCCTAAGTGGTCTTTTGCTCACTCTCAACTTAGTTGCTCTTACCTCACATATTAGCGTCTTCTAGACACTAAACAAAATAACGGAGCTTATAAACAACACTCTTGCTATAAGTGACAGGGTTTTCAGCTGTGAAAAGATATAGCTTGTGGTAGTTGATAAAACTATTTTATTTTCTTACCACCGAATCTCAACTTCTTAGGCCTTAGATCATAGCTTCTACATCTCCTACATTTTATAGCCCTCACAGGATTTGTGGCTCCACATCTTCTACATATCTTCTTATTCAATACTCTATCCATCACGATCCTCGTCAGCTCAGGATCGGTGAGCGGCATGGTTCTCTACAATATCTATTAAGTTATTATCTTAAAAGCTTAAGTGTTAATCTTTATATCTCTACCAGGGGAGAATCTATATGGAGGCCGGGGTGGCCGAGCGGTCTAAGGCGGCGGGCTGCAGTGGAAAGCCGTTGTGACCCGCTTTATCGCGGGTTCGAATCCCGCCCCCGGCTCCATACTAGCCTAACCTGCCCTTAGGGCAGGGCTCTGGCAATAGATCGTGGAAATGAAAAAATTTAGAATAATCAGAATATAGGCTTTGAAGCTAACATATTATGGGTATAGGGCATGGTAATGTCGATCGAGGAGGCGTGTAGAGATAAGGATCTGGCATTTTGCATCTGTAAGGCGCAGGATGAGAGGAAGAGCCCTGAGATAGGGTGTAGAGAGGAAGAATCTTGCTATGTTTGCTGGCGATGTGGTAAATATTTCCCATATAGTAGGGTGACCATTGTGGAGACTCTTAGATGTCCATGCTGCGGCTACAGGATCATTGCCAAGGCTAGGCTACCTACTGGGAGAGCTATAAAGGCTATATAGTCTCTTGCCCTTGGATCTTATTTAAGGCGTGTTCACATATGTTAGGGTTATATATTACTCTTCCTACTATTTATTCTTAGCTGACCTTAGATGGGAGAGGGGCTGGGCATAGAGCTCCCCATACTCCCTACAAGTGTGATAGGGAGCTATCCAAGGCCTAAGTGGCTTAGAAACATGATTAGGCAGCGATCTTTGGGAAGAGTCGATGATAAGGCGCTAGAAGAAGCTTTTGACGACGCGGTCAGAGTCGTTGTGTGGGAGCAGGAGAAAGCAGGGATAGATATACCGAGCGATGGCGAGATGAGACGGGATGAGATGGTTGAGTACTTCGCAGCGAGGATCGAGGGTTTCAAGTTCTACGGCCCTGTGAGGGTATGGGGGAATAACTTTTTCAATAAGCCTGCTGTAGTATCTAAGCTAAGCTATGCTGAGCCCATAGTGGTTAGAGAATACCAGTTCCTCAGAAATGTTAGCAAGAAGGCAGTTGTGAAGGTAACTATAACGGGTCCATATACTATTGCTGACTGGAGCTTTAACGAGTACTATAGCTCTAAAGAGGAGCTAGTATTTGAGCTAGCTAAGATAATAAATAAAGAGATCTTGTCTCTACAAGAAGCAGGAGCGCTCTTCGTCCAAGTAGATGAGCCAGCTTTAACTACCCATCCCGAGGAGATGGAGTGGGCTGTGGAGGCTATAAACGAGGTTGCCAGGGGGGTTAATATAAAGCTGGGGCTTCATGTATGCTATAGCGATTACGAGCTTCTCTCCAAATACTTCGAGAGGCTTGCTTTCAGTCAGTTTGTCCTTGAATTCGCTAATAGGGGTTTTAGAGATCTTCATATCATTTCAAGGCTGGGGGATAAAGAGATAGGCTTGGGTGTTATAGATGTTCATAATAGGGCTATAGAGGATCCGAGTAGTATTGCTAAAGCCATTGAGAAAGCCGCAAAATATATCGAGCCTGATAAAATATATATAAACCCTGACTGCGGTCTTAAGCTCCTTCCAAGGGATACTGCTAGGAGAAAGCTGGAGGTCATGGTGATTGGAACAAACATGGCTAGGAAAGAGTATATTGCTAGAGGCATGTCTAAAATAGAGCTGAGGAGATGAATATGGAGATACATATGATGCAGCATGGTATATATCCCAGATCTCGGGGTCTTGCCAGGGCAATATCGAGGTATATGTCTGGGAAGCTCTCGAGAGAAAGCTTGGAAGAAGTATATACCATCTATACTGAGAAATTCTTCAAGCAGATGACAAGGATAGGCTGTAGAAGATTCAGTGATGGTATGCTTAGATGGGATGATATCTTCAACCCCCTAATCTCCTGGATCGAGGGTGTAGAAGTAGACGGGCTTAAGAGGTTCTATGATAACAACTACTTCTTCAGACAGCCTGTTATCAAGAGCAAAATTAGCTATAGAGAGGCTATAGCATCAAGCCTTTTAGAGAGAAGCGTGGAGATCGCTAAAAAGATGGATGTTCAGGCAGATAGACTATCACTAAGCCTTCCAGGACCATTCACAATGGTTACAAATTCCCTTTTAAATCAAAGCGAATACAGCATCGAGGGTTTCCTTAGAGACTATGTAGAGAAAGTGCTTGTCACAGAGATCGATAGAAGCCTCAGAATGGGGGTTACTAACATAGATCTCCACGAACCATCGTTGGTGGTATATAATATCTCATTAAAGGAGATTGAGGATATATATAGGGGGCTTTCGGAGAGATTTCCGAAGGCTAGGCTATGGATAATCACCTATTTCGGATATAAAAAGGAAACCATATATACACTTGCAAAGTTAGCCGGTAGAAGCGGTAATATATTCTACACTGCAGATCTCACAGAGATCGCCTCTCCCCCCTGGGATCAGATTAGTGACATAGCTTCTATGGGAGGTCTTGCTCTCTCAATAGTTAACACTAGAACAACTAAAATAGAGGATCAGAGGAACCTCGTAGATAAGATTCTCAAGGCTATAGGGAGAAGAGGTGGGGCAGAGCTATATTTAACTCATAACGCTAGCCTAGAATTCTTGCCAGAGGTAGTTGCGGTTAAGAAGTTAAAGCTTCTAAGAAGAATAGTTTCAAGTATTAGGAAGAGGCTAGGATAATAAAAATCAATGGATTTAGTGAATTATAGATGTCGAGTATCAACGGATCTGAACGCACAATGATCCGGTAATACCCTTCTCATGCTCTGAATATCGAGAATATTTTGTCACCATTAACGTAACGCTTATTAACCCAGAATCGAGATCAGATCTAGGTGGGCTATATGAGTAGCACCGAAAAAGTGATAAGCGTCCTGAAGAGTAAGGGAAAAGCTTCTCCTAAAGAGATAAGCCAGTCCACAGGGCTCAACTATAATACAGTGAGAGGGGCTCTTAACAGGTTACTCAAGAAGGGTCTTGTAAAGAGATTGGAGAGAGGAGTATACGCACCAGCATAGAAGAAATGACTGAGTTAAGTATCTAGCGATATGATATCCCATATAACTTTTTATCCCTAGATCCTCATCTATATATTATTCAGATGGTATATGACTAAGTTCGAGTTAATAGGCCCTAGTGAGGATATTCTCTCAGGCTCGCTACAAGATGCTATGGAGGAATTTCTCTCACAGCTAAGAGCTTCAGGGGCTAGTGAGAGGACTATAAGAAGCTATAGAGCTGCTATAAAGGATTTCATATCCATAGTGGGTAATAAAAGAGTTTCTGAGCTTAATGAGAAGGATGTTCAGAGATGGAGATTGGAGAGAGTTAAGAAGGGTTTTAATAGAAGAATAAGAGGAAGAGGTTCTGAGACTACTCTCTACTATTACTCGTTATTTATTAGATCTTTTATAAAGTGGCTCGGATTAAAGATTAGTGTTGGAGGATTTAAAAAAGGTCCTAGAAAGCTTATCGAGACTCTAAAGCCCCAAGAGATCCTCAGGCTTTTAAACGCTGCACGGGACCCAATAGATGTTCTAATAGTGTGTCTTCTCATCGAGACCGGCCTCAGGGCTACTGAGCTTCTTTCTCTAAGATGGGGTGATATAGATCTAGAGGCCAGGGAGATCTATGTAAGGGGGGCTAAGTATGGCGAAGAGAGGGTAGTATTTATCGGGGATCTCTCTAAAAAAGTGCTAGAAAGTATAAAGCCCCACATGTCTTCAGAGAATGAGAAGGTGATCCCCATGACATATACAGCTCTATATAAGAGGCTTAAAACCCTTGCTATAAGGGCTGGCATAGATCCCAGAAGGGTTAGACCCCATATATTGAGACATACGTTTGCAACAGAATCACTTAAAAAAGGCCTACCTCTCCCTGTGTTACAGAGGATATTGGGGCATAAAGATATAAAGACTACACAGATATATCTACACATGGTTAAAGAGGACATAAAGAATCTATATTTAAAGATATACTCTATCTCAGGTACATACGTCGGGGTAGAAGCCGGTGAAAGAGGGACTAGTGAAACGCGTCTCTAGTCAATAACCTTGGTGGTCGTAGCCAGGTTCTCGGCAGCCTCTCTAGAAAATCCATCTCTCCCTAGTATTGTGTATCTCTCAGGCCTTATCTTGTGGGCTATGGTGAGGGCCTCTATGATCTTTTCCTTAGAGACCCCGAGCTCCTTAGCCGATACGGGAGCCCCGAGAGCCTTAAGTATATATCTAATCTTCCTCCAATTCTTTCCATGTAGATATGCCATCATGATAGTCCCCACACCTACCTGCTCACCATGAAGAGCTGGGTAGTTTGCCACGAGATCCAGTGCATGGCTAAAGAGATGTTCTGCCCCGCTTGCAGGTCTCGTTGAGCCTGCAATACACATGGCCACGCCACTGCTAATTAGGCCCTCTACAACAATTCTGTAAGAGTCTAGAGAAGCGTTCTTAATCCTTCTCCAAGCGCTTATTACATGCTTAGCACTATGTATAGCAAGCGATGCTGCATACTCAGCATAGTATTCGTTTTGAAGGAGATGGGCAAGTCTCCAGTCAAGCACTGCAGTGAATTTCGCTATTAGATCCCCCACACCGGCTATTAGTAGCCTCCTAGGCGATCTGATCATGTAGTCCAGATCAACGAATATAGCTATAGGAGTTACAGCCTCAACGGACCTCACCTCACCAACCCCCTTAATTGATGCGAACGGCGAGGCTATCCCATCGTGGGAAGGCGCTGTTGGAAAGCTTATAAATATCTTACTCACCTGTTTCGCGGCGTACTTAGCCACATCTATAGCCTTTCCCCCTCCGAGGCCCATAATAGCATCAGCTCTGTATTCTCTCGAGAAATCCGTGACCTTTGCCACGTCATCTATCGTGGATGATCTGACGTCTATTAATGCTACCTCAAAGCGTCTGTCGGAGAGTATATCAGAGATCTCTTTAGCATATATTCTAGTATCTCTGGAACCGCTGACAATAAGGATCCTCCTACCTATGCCAAGAGCCTCTATCTTCTCGCCAACCTCATGCCTTATTCCATGTCCTATTAATATTAGCCTCGGAAGATCTATCAAGTGTTTGGCTGAATGTCTATACAATTCTATCCATAGATATTCGCATTTCCTGGGATATAAGGAAGTACATGCTATCTCCTTCTCCCATTTTCAATATGTATTAGCCCCCTAAGAAGATCCCGATCCTTTATTCCTAGGTTCTCGGCAGTCTTAATCAGGGACTCAGCATCTAGATTACCGTATAGCCTTAGAGACATCTCCCTCAGAGTCTCGCCATATTCCCATGGGAACACAATCCACTCTGTGGTTTCTGCATAGTAGTAATCTGGATAGAGAATCGTTCTAGGCTTAACATATAGAGTTGCGGTTCTAACCTCCTTAGCCCCATATAGCTTTATAAGCTCGATAGCTGTCTGTAGCGTCCTACCGCTATCAGAAACATCGTCAACAATAAGAACCCTCTTCTCTCTCGGAGAAAGCGTTGGGCCGGAAGTGATCAGGGGCCTCTCTCTAGTCTCCCCAACACCTTTATAGAACTTGATTCCTATTCCACCTACATCGTCAACGCCAAGCAGATCTGATACGAGCTTAGCAAGGATCCAACCATTTCTAAAAACACCAATAATCATGTCAGGGAAAAAACCACTGTCAGAGATCTTTTTCGTTAGTTCGAGAGAGCCTATTGATATATCAGACCAGTTAAGCACGAGAAAACCCACAGAGATTCCCCCATAAATTTATTAACATAAGAAGGTATAAAGGGAAAGGACGCACTTTTCAGCTAGCAGTCTCAATCTTCAAAGAGGATAGACTAGGCTATTATTGGTTTAACGATAAGCTTAAATAATAGATATTTAATTTAAATATTTAGAGTGGGAACACTATATCTTAGACTTATAATAAATCCCGGTGTAGTTCTAGATCATGGGCAGGCTGTATCCTTTTTATGTTAATAGGGTTTTTATGTTAGTTTGTTATCTTGGCTTTGCTTATAAGTATCTAGTCCCTATCTATTTTGATGATGAGGTGATATTCGGGTGTGCTTGGTATGTGGATATCCTTGGTATGTGATTATGTTTAGAGCTCTCGAGGTCGGAGCCCTTTGTGAGGGCTATGCCCAGAAGGGCTTCGTGGTTTCAGGCATAGCCCTAGATGAGGGCACAGTGTCCCTGAGCTCGACAGTCCTTTCGAGAAGCCTCTTAGGGCATATAGCCCGGGAGATTGGGTGGGAGGCTCGAGATGATCTACTATAGAATTGAAAGAGGGACAAGAGGCTATTGGGCACGGTATTAGCTGTGGACGACGGCTATTTCCTGCCGGAGTATAAATCGCTGAGAGGATATAGTCCTGTGGTGGGGATCGTTGGGCATAGATCTAGAATCTATGGGATAGCTATTAGAAAGCTTCTGGTCGATTCCATGGATATTGAGGATATCCTGGTAGATATATTTAGGGACATTTCGAGGATCGTTGTTGAGGATATTGATGCCATTATATGTGATAACGTTATATATGGTGGCTTCTCTATATATGATCCCTGGAGGCTGAACAAGAAGATCGGGGTGCCTGTTATAGTGATATTTAGCCACTCACTGGACTTGACAAGGATAAGGATGGCTCTAGAAAATCACTTTGAGGATTATGTTAATAGGTACGCTCTTATAGAGAAGTCATATAGAAGTTCTAGGATTGTTGTAACACCTAGGGGGCATATTAGGGTACTATGTGTGGAATTAGGATGGGGAGAGTGTTTAGAGATTATAATTGATAATCAGACATATCATCCGCTTCCCCAGCCTCTGAGACATGCAGATATAATAGCATCAGCTATTGGAAGAATCCTTGCTATGAAGCCTTCTTCTACCAAGGTGTAGCTTAATGATGGATACTAATAATAGGTAGGCCAGAGCCATACCCCCTAAAATTATTCCTAATATGGATATCCATACTAGTTCTGGGTCCCACAACCTTGTACACCTTCTAAGGATTTTGGGATTGCTTTATAAGCTCGACTATTTCCCTATCTCTGGTAACTATTATAGATCCTATGTTTGATAATCTATCTAGGGCCATCTCAACATTACCTCCCCTATCGTTGACCACGTACGCTCCTACCTCTCTGGCAAAGCCTATGGAAGCAGCTACGTCAACATTCCTCAGCTTTTCCCTAAGATCCACAAATGCTCTGAACCTTCCGATAGATGTATAGATTATGTCTAAAGAAGCTGAGCCCAGAGATCTTATCTTGGGTTTTCCTAGTTTCAACCAGATTTTATGTATTCTTCCAATTAGATCTGGCTCTTCGAAATATACAAGGATCGCGTCACTAAGATCTATAACATAGCGAGATGCTGGTTCATAATTCACATAGGCCCCGAGACCCTTTACAAAGACATAGTATCTATCCCTAAAAATCTCTGAGACTACACCCACAGCTATATCATCTACAGATATTCCTTCCTCCTTATATGGGAGTGCTGCAATGCTGATACTGCAATATGGCACATTAGCAATATAGTTGATGGAGCCGTCTAGGGGATCTAGAATAACTATATATTCTGGTCTGGATTTACCTGTATATAGTGTCCCCGATTCTTCTGTAACTATTAGAGCATCGATATTTGACTGCTTAAGTGCTCTATATATATAGTCCTCTATCTCGCGATCTATTTTTCTAGTAGCATCACCCACAGGATTTCGAGCGAGGATCTTGTACATACTGTGATCTTCACTCTTTTCCCTAGCGTATTTAGACGCCTCAATTGCTATCCTAATAAGTAGCCTGGAAAGTTCTTTCAGATCCCTCTTAGTGGTGTTCTCTTCCACTTAGGCCACCATAGAAGGGGATTCACAGGTTCTAATATCTGAAAGCTAATATTGTTAATAATAGGAACAAGTTCTGTCCTTTAAGACAAGATATTTTAAGTTTTTATGAACTCGTAGATATAGCTATGATGATGTGGATAAAGATTCGAGAACCTGGGATCAATATCTAGAATGAACATCGAGATAGAAACAAATAGCTCCTTACCAGGAGTAATACCGAGATCCAGCGATAGATGAGATATGAAATATATTGAGTAAGCATCTAAGTGTAATGATCATTATTTTATAGATCTATTATTTCTATGCTCTTCTTATTCAAGGTGTTATTGATTAACAGCATTTTGCTATATGAAAGGGCTTCCGATCCTTCTCTTAAGATCTTCTCCTTCAGATGTTGAATTATAGAGCTAGTTTCAGACAGATCTTTTAGGTAGATCGGCTCGACACCCCAGAGGAGATGGGACTGTCTATATGTGTCAAGATTGTCTGTGACGAAATAGATTTTTTGCCTAGGCTTGTTGATAGAGATTAAAGCAACGTCCCTAGGATCTCTATCTATTACTGCTATAGAAGCCTGTATACTCTCAGAGAGTCTATAGATCCCATATGAAAGCCTGCTTTTCCTTCCAGCATCGGCACTAGCTCTCCTCGATTCGGGGCCTCCATATGTGATCTCTGGATCTTTTTCGGCTCTCTCTATTACCTTCTTCGCCCACTTAACAGCCTCTACAGGGTACAAACCAACTGCGGTCTCACCCGTTAGCATTACTCCATCGACTCCCTGAGATACGACACTGTAGAGATCCCCGATCTCCGCTCTAGTGGGGACGGGCGAGTTCATCATAGATTCGAGGATCTGGGTTGCTACTATACACGGCTTACCCATTTCATGGCATATATTCAGGATTCTTCTCTGGATCGATGGGATCTCCTCTAAACCTAGGTTCATCCCGAGATCGCCTCTAGCTATCACAACCCCATCGGCCTCCTCAGCTATAGATTCTATGTTTTTAACAGCACTCGAATTCTCGATTTTAGCTAGTATCTTCTGCTTCCCGCCCATACTATATATTGTTTTTCTTATAATCCTGAGATCCTCAGGGCTTCTTACATGGCTGGCCCCGATATATGAAAACCTGTTCTCAATAGAGAATCTGAGGGCCTCAAGATCTCTCTCCCTTATGATCTTGGAAGATATTTCCTTTCCCCTTATAGCAAGACCTTTCCCAGATCTAAGGACACCATCTGTTAGAGCTATAGTCTCTATCCTACCCCAGCTAGAGGATATAACCTCGAGCACAACCCTTCCATCATCTAGAAGAATTATATCTCCCTCGTCGACTAGTTCATAGAAATCGCTTTCACGCACCGGAACGCCGTCTCCAGTATTTGAAAACACGACCCTGCTTCCTCTCTTAAATGCCAGCTCACCGAAATCTCCTAGCCTTATAGAGGGCCCTGGAAGATCTCCTATTAGACATAGAAAATCTCCGAGAGATGTTTCAAGATCCCTTACGAGGTTTACTATCTCTCCCCAGAACCTAGCGTCTCCATGGGCGAAGTTTATCCTCATACACCTAATACCTAGTCTATAAAATTCCCTAAGTATCTCTGGGTTTTTCGAAGCAGGCCCGATAGAGGTTATTATCTTCGTTCTCAAGAGTCTTCACAATTATTAGTACTTATCAGGGGATATTAGTTAATAGGTATTATGCTATAGCTATTAGTGGTTAGGTTTATCTGAGTCTAAGTGTATATGTAAGATCACACTTAATTCTTAATTCCATATAATTCCTTGTATTTTAGCAGGCAAACCAACGCCATTTAGGGCGGGATATTTATAGGGTCTCCATGCCCTATACCATAGAGCTAGGTATACATGCCATTGAGATATTCCTAAGGAATCCCTTAAGTATGCCTATATAGAATCCGACTCTTAGAAGTCTTCGGAGAGGATATATAGAGATTTTAGTGAAAAGAATATAAAGAGCTGTTGGGTTAAGACTATTCCAAACAGGTTAAGGAGAGATATTAGGGCTTGGGACACATAGTTTCTAACGTTATTAATATATTGACTTAATATATTGACTTGGAATAGATAGTAGAAGGTGGGCCTTGTTGAGGCTCAGCAGATTAATCCTTTTATATTTCATCGTAGCTACCGTGAGGGCTGCTAATGCTGTTTTCATTGTATCTTTAGCACTCACATATCCTGAGCTGAGTGTAACTGCTATAGGGCAGCTTTTAGCAGCATATTCAATTGTTGAGGCATTATCTGGCTTCTTATCTGGGGTTATATATGAGCTGTTAGGTTCCAGAATAACCCTTCTAATATCATCAGCAATACTTGCTATATCCTATACAGCTATGAATACAACATCGAGTTTTTCAGAGTTAATAATGTTCAATGCTCTCGCCGGATTATCTGCATCTATGATCCTTGTTTCATCCCTATCAGCAATAGCTGAGGGGACCGTGGGCATTAGCGCGTCGAGAAGGATATTCGGGGTGGGTGGGTTTGAGGCGTCAAACCTCGGTGGATACGCTGTGGGCTTCGCACTAGCAGGATTTTTAGAGCTTCTAGGAATGTTGAGAGGATTTATCGTGTCTATTATACTCGCATTCATGTCCCTCATAGCCAGCGTGTTTATAACGCCTATTGTGCCGGGGGCTGGGATTGGCTATAAGATCCATCACGTTGATCGGAGATCGCTAGTCCTCATACCAATGTGGTTTGGCCTGGCCACGATCCTTGGAGTGGGTTTTCTCTCACCGAATATATTGAGGAAACTGAATCTCGGCATCTCGCTTCCTTTTCAGATTAGCAATGTTGATAACTACAGAGGAGCTCTCGAGAATATAGGGTCTAATCCGAGCATTGGGTTGCTTCTCATAATAGCTCTCTTAGGTGTTTCTATCGGACTTATGATCGGCAGCTTATTATCAACAATAATAGGTAAGGAAAGGATGCTGGTGCTGGGTTCTCTATCATTTCCAATAGCGCTAGTTACGGTGGGGTTCACATACGAGAATCTCTTGCTCTTTCTACCCTTGATAATAGTGATAACTATACCAGCTCTCTCCATACCCCCTACGCTCCTCACATTTCTAGCAGATTATACGGATGAGAGTAGAAGGAGAGGCCCGGCTTCGGGGATCTATGTAACCGTTTTAGGAATAGGAATAGGTGTGGGAGAACTCCTAGGCGGGAAGATCTTCGATACATATGGTCTTAAAACACTAACTGTTACTTTAGCAATACTCTTCTTACTTCTATCGATACCAACTTTAATATATGTGAATAGATATAAAAGCAACCAGACCTCATCACGGAAAAGATAAATTTCTTGATCCCTCACCAGAGGACTAACACCCAAGGCCCAGAGATTCGAAACCCCGCCCTTTAGGGCGGGGAGGGGGACAAGCGGTCATAAGTAGCAGCTATACCAGGTAATTAAGCTAGGAGGTTTCGAATTAGGTCTCAGATTCGATGGGTACTTCTCTTATGTCACTTGATCTTTTCTATGATGACTTCCCTATCAGATACTTTATTAATTACCTGTATTAATCCATACCTTAGAAAGAGATCTAATGCCTCACTGAGCTCTCTAACCTGGTTATCGGAAGCATTTATCCGTATCCTATCGCCCTTCCTAATCTTTCTCAAGTTCGATAATATTGCAGCCACAACGCCCCCACATCTCTTAGCCTCCTTCTCCAGGTCAAGAATTCTTACCTCAGATATATTACCCCACCCTATTTCTATGGTAACTACAGTGCTTATATCGCTATAGCTATAAGCTATACTGTCTTTCCCTTGATGATGACATATCTCCCCGCCCTTAAGGAGCAATGTTCCATTGCATGGTCTCAGATGTTAGCTCCTTGGTGAGGTATTAATGGTTTTACACCATTATGAGTTTTACCAAGTAGCTCTCGATCTTCCTCGATATCATTATCCTGCGGCTCATCTTGCGAGCATTGTTTAGTGCTGCAGGGTTCGGTTCCTAGCCTCGCTTATGCTATCCCTATGCTAAAGAGGATTTCCTTCTTGTATCTGTTTAGGAATAGCTTCAGCCTGGCTGTTCTCCTTTTGCTCTTCTTCCTCTTCTCTATCAGCTCTCTGAAGGCTTTCAAGGAGTCGGGGTCTCTGGCGGGCACTCCTCGGGATCCCCGGCTGGACGTTCTACCAGCACTTTTACTCCAAAAAGCTCCTGAGCACTATATATTATAGGGCACAGAAGCCCTAAACACGCTGCCCTAAAGGGTGAGGCTTGTCCTCTATCTAATGTTGAGCAAATTGGGATATCAGAAGTTATGGATTTGGTGTTTATAAGCTTTGGCTGAACATAAAATAAATATGAAAGCACTTCTATTGGAATGAAAAGGATATACCCTGGTTAGATATATGAATCCTGGTGATGAAGCCAAGGCGCTTCTGAGAGATGATGTAGAACTCCGGCCTGACTTATTTTGGTTATATGGAGGATCTTCGTTAATAAAGGTCATAGATCCTCTAAGCTATCTTCATGGGCCTTCTGGGTCATGATCCTATCTATATTTTACTGAGTGGGATGAGGGGTAGGGAGTAGAGATACGTGTTCTATTGATCTGTTACGGAATTTAATATTAGGTAGCTGTGTGCATAATAGGTGTATGTGCTTCTCCACATTCTTCTATGATCTTTCTGTCCCTTAATCCTAGGATCCTTATTTCCGGGTCTACCTTGTCTCCCATAGCAAGCTTAGCTAACTGAGTCCCTAGATATGGTGATCTCATAGTGCCATAAGTGCTTAATCCGTATGCTAAGAAAAGGTTTCTGTAGTTTCTATCCCTTCCCAAGAAGGGTAGGTAGTCCTGGGTTAGGTCGCAGGAGCCGCTTATCAATGCTACGGGCTTAGCATTGCCTGTACCATCGATTCTACTTATAAGATCATCGATAACTCTGTTCAATATCGATCGGCTAGGTTCAGGGTTATCCGGGTTTTTAAGAAACTCGCATGGACCGTTCCCTACTATTACTCTTCTAGAAGTTTCAGGTACTAAATATAGATGCGAGACATTATCATAGATCACCGGGATATCTATTTCTAACCCGAGATCTATGGCTAAGCTCTGACATAGAATAAACCTCTGTTCTGGAGACAACATCTTTCCAAAGCTCCTCGCGTATACCCTCGAAGTGTTAACCCCAATATCCAGTATAAAGGTTTCTCCATATACCTCACAGCTGCTTCTCCCAGATATGACTTTGCTTATGAGATCACCTTCCGGTTTTAAGTATGTTTCGCCACAGGTCTCGTATATAGATCCCCCTAGATTCTCTATCTCATTTCGAATTCCATATACTAAAGAACCTATATTAAGGACGCCATCGTCTTCGGTATATATCCCCACCTCATTATCCCTAACCTTTATAATGCTCCACATGCTTCTAATTTCATATGGATCAAGAATTCTATAGTTTATACCCATAGATCTATATATAAGTTCCAGTCTATCTAGAACACGTCCTCTACTGTTTATTGTTAAAACTCCTCTCCTCTCGAAATATTTTTCACCACGATCTCTCTCTAGCTCTTTAACCATATTCATAGATCTATTAACAAAGAGTATATCAGCCCTCAACACCAACTGCTTAGTAACTATACCAGTGCTCTTAGAACACGAGCCTGAGCAAAGGGTTTCCTTTTCCACTATAGCCACCCGATAACCCTTCCCAAGCATTTCGAGAGCTGCAAAAAGCCCTAAAAGACCTCCACCAGTAATCACAGCATCATACCTCATTCCCATATCAACTAGACTATTTGCTAGACACAATATATGTTTCAATAGGTATTAACGAGTATAAGATCTTCTATTGCTTCGAATAATGAAACCTTAACCTCCTCACTACATTATACAATAATATATGACACCCTCCCCACCCTAAAGGGTGGGGTTTCGAATCTCTGGGTCTTGGGTGTTAGCCCTCTGGTGAGGGATTAATGGCTTTACATCATTGTGTGTTACTAAATAGCTCTCAATCTTTTTTGTTGTTTTTATCTTGTATCCTAGTCTTCTTGCTATGTTTAGTGCTGCATTAATATCTGCATTGATCTTCTTCCCAGTCTTCTTGCATTCATATAGCCCTCTATGTATTCTTCCGTTTTTATGTTTGTTTCCGCATATCGAGTTTCTCTGCCTGTGTAGTCTTCGGGTACTATCTCCACCTTTATGCCGTACTCTCTAAATATATCCACGATCCAGAGCACTATCTTTCTATACCACCATATGTTAGTGTTATACTTGTTCCCATTGTTTTGTGATAGCATTATTGGGTATCCTATGTACAGCTTCCTAACACCCTTGCTATATAGCTCATCAGCTAGGAACCTGATCGTTGTTATGTAGAGATGCCTGAGTCTTTCATCCCTCTTATACGTTGCTTTAAGGTACTTCTCTGGTATTCTTTCCATGTTGAGAATCCAGCATTCCTCAGCAGATCCCTCACAGCCTGGTATGTAACAATTTCTCTTTTCCACCAGTAGTACTCGGATTTGATTGTTCCGCCCTTAACAAGCTAACAAGCATAGCAGAACCATCTGTGATTACCACTGCGAACAGGTCATTCAAACCCATGTCTATGAATACCTCCTTATCCACTATGAGATCCCTCTGCTTGATAGATCTAGGGTTCACGATCCTACCCTTTTATCCTTATAGTTAGGCTTAACATAGCCTCTCTCGTTAGACTTAGGTGGCTCCCTTCCAACCTCTATTGGTATGTATGCCTGCCACCTACCAGCCTCATATATGATCTCAAGCCTACCCTGTTTTCCTTTCCACCTAATCCTGCCAACATACCTTATCCTCAAACCAAAATCCACTAATACAAGGTAACCCCCATTCTCATCAACAAGCTCTAGGTAATATCTATCGCTTCTAACGAGTATATATATCTTTTTCTTGCTTATGAGCCTATCCTTCCAATAGCCTGGTGGAGAAACCTTCTTGATATGCGGTGGTAGCCTTTCCTGTTTCTTCTGATCCAGTAGCTCGAAGAATGAGTTCTAAGTCTCATCATTCTTCTGTATAACAGCTTGAGCATTAACGCCTAGAACCTCATTATACTTGCAATTATACTTGCTATTAGTCCTATAGTTCTTCTTTCTTGTTAGCCCACTCTTGAAGAATGCCTGCCTCTTCTCATAGTTAAGCTCGTTGAAAAGCCTAGCACATGCTAAGCCAGTGCCCATTAAGTCCTCATGCTCACTCTCAGATGGCAGTAGCCTCAGCCTAACATCTCTCCAGTTTTCACTAAGCCTCTCCTCGATCTCTTCTCTTAGAGCTTAAAGGAGGTCGGGGGCTGCCTGTCCGTGAGTAAGGATCGGGGAATCGTCTCCCTTGGGTCATCCTTCTAGCATGTTCACCCACGGATGGAGCCACCCCAACCCCACAACGTACTACAACCAGAAGCTTAAAAGCTAAACTACCTGCCTTAAAAGGCGAGGTTTGCTTAACCTTAATATCACGAGAAATATCTAAATGCAGCGTATAGAAGGGCTATATCTTTTTCGCGATGGTAGAAATATTCTTATAAAATATTTTTATATGTTTATTATTAATTAATGGTTGGAGTGGAGGTTTAGGGGCGAACGAGGTCTAGGGTTAATGGCTAGGGGAAAGAAAAAGAGCGATGAGAAGTGGATGTGGGTTGTCAAGCCCAGAGATAGGATCTTTGTTAGTAGAACCGCTGTTCTACCCCCAAAGCAATTATCTAGAAGGGGGTTCAGGGCATTAGAGGAGATCCTTAACATATATATACCAAGATGCTTGGGAAATACTCTCCTATGCATCTAGAAACGTTATTAAGAGAGCATTAATAGAAGGCATGGATCCAGTAGCTATGAGACGAGGAAGGCGTGAAGAAGCTTAAGGAGGGAAAGAAGAAGGGAGGCTATGGGAGGAAGACAGCGAATCTGGGAGTCAGGGATTCCATGAGGATGCCATAGTTATTAAAAGGCTCTCTAGTGATAGTATAAGGATCATGATCAGACGGTATAGGAATAGGCAGTTGAGGCACAGGGTATACTAGAGTGCTTTGAAGGAAGGGCTCAATACAATAATAGATAAGGCTAGGGAGTATGGTGTGCCGGTATTAATAGTGGATCCTAGGAATATATCTAAGATCTGCCCGATACACAATGCCTTGATAGAGTATGGGGAGGATAGGTGTTTGTAACAAGGGGGCGAGAGGTGGCATAGGGAGGTAGTTGCCTTGATAAATATTTATCTTAAGGCTCTCGAAGCCCTTTATGAGGGCTCTGCCTAGAAGGGCTTCGGGGTTCTAGGCATAACCCTAGATGGGAGCCCGGTGCCGCTGGGCTCAACAGCTATCCATGAAACCACAGGGGTATCCAAAACCCTGTGAGGGAGGTGAAGTTCCTAGATGGCCATAGGATACTATTAGAAACCCTGTGGATCAAGAAGCACAGCAATCCAAAACAAAAGAATATCAATAACCATCAATGATTAACGATCATCGAGGGACAAGCGGAAAGCCTGGATATCTATACGTAACAACAATAAGATCCCTAGCAGATAAGCTTTACGACAAATATGTTAAGAAACTATACATCGGATATTCATATATGCTTAGCCAGGATAGTGCTGACGTCTCCCCGCCTTTAGGTCGTTATCTTTTGATTGTCATTCCTTTTAGCGGTTCATGGTTCCCCCTATCTATTCGGGTTTACATCTATCTTTGGGGCAGTCGGGGTGGCCAGAACTTCCCCCATCTAAAAACAATATAAAAACAATATAACTAGAAAGCTAATAAAACAATTCCCGCCCTGAAGGACGAGGCTTTCAGTTGTAAAGATCGAGATCCCTGCGTAGGAAGCTCAGACATTGAAATAGAGAGGGATCATATTATTTTATGCTGGATATTCTATTAATATATTAAGGATGAGGCCTGTTTCGATTGCCAAGTCCTGGAGGGTTTCTGATTAAGTGGTTCAACAATCTTAGGCGTGTATATGTGAACACTATATGGCTCTTTGAATATGTATTAAAGTATGTCGTGCCTGAGGATAAGAGTCCTCCAATATATTATAGATGGATACATGAATTGTCTATAGATGAGGACTGGCGATACGTGCTGGGAATTAAAACAGGTGAGGGTGTAGCTATAGATTTAAAGATTCTTGGAGATATAAAAGAGATAGATCCTGGGGAGATTCTTTTTAACTTATCGAAGCTCTATATATCTACATACTGGGATAGGCTTAGATCTATTAATGCGTATAGTGAAGAAGCATTTAATCAAGAGGAAACTGTAGAGAAGCTATATAGTGAGATATATAGGGCCTCTATATTTCCAACAAGAGTTATTCTACTAGAAACACTTAGAGATTATGGAGATGTAAAAGAGCTAAACCAAAGTGTTCTTCATGTTAACTGGGTTTATGTTATGTCGTTTAACTAAGAATCGACATTTAATGTTATTCTGAACATAGCTCGTAGGCTGGGCTACAGGATAAGAATAGCTAGGAAAATTAAGAGCCATTTAGCAACGCGTAATGGTGCAAAACCATTAATCCCTCTCCAGGGGGCTAACGTCTGGGGCCAGGCAATAGAAACCCAGCCCTTCAGGGCGAGGAGAGGATAATTCATTCTTTAAAGTTCCTCTAGATCTATATGTCTTCAAACTCCCCATACATCTTATTCTTACTTCTAATTACATCCACTACATATATTATATATGCTAGCGAAATTATAGTTCCTGAGAAGATAATGAAGATCCATAGAAGAGTATTAAGAAAACCATAGAAGCCCTGAAGAAAATATCTAGTAGATGCTGCACCCCCATCTATAGATCTCATGTTGGAATCTATAGCCTCAGATGTTGTGGATAATAAGTATACTAGAGATGCATAGCCTATGATTAACAGGATTGTGGCCAGACCCACTCTAAGCCCCTTATTAAGCCACTCGTAAGTCTTTTTACTGATCTGCAGCATGTTAACCGTCTCCCTATTATTAGTATTAACAAGGGATATAAAAATTAGAGCTATTAACTGTCTCTAAGACCTAAGATAATACTGATTTCAATTTTCTGTAGCCTAGCGTATAGAATTATATAATTATATATAGATATGTATAGAGAGATCATAGTATTTGGACTAGCTATCTAGATATCTAGATAACGCTACACTAAAGCTTAAAGCCCTGGCTTTGCTATGCTGGTGATAGTTGATCTTGTAGTTAATGTACTTAATAAGTTATAGATTCCTAGGCACTAGCTAAATATTAATAAGAGTACTTCTTCTTGATATGAAACTATGCATATAGAAGAATGTGTGGTGTTTTAGCTATACTGTCAGTAGTTAGGTGTAGCAGCTCCTATAAACTCTCTGAGCTTATCTCATAGGGGGGTGTTTTGATTAGGGCTGAAGATATCATGACCCCTAATCCGGTTACTGTTAAGCTTGATGAAAGTGTATCTAGGGTTGCAAGGATTATGTCTGAGAATAAGATAGGCTCTGTGATCGTTGTTGATAGTGGTGGCAGACCTATAGGTATTGTTACTAGCCACGATATTTTAGAGAAGGTTGTGGCTAGGGGTTTGAATCCAAATGAAATTGGTGTTGGGAGGATCATGTCCTCTCCTCTAATATATGTAGATGCTTCTACGCCTATTGATAAGGTTATAGAGATAATGCTACGGGCTGGTATAAGGCATGTTCCTGTTATGAGAGGCGATAAGCTGGTTGGTATAATAGCTGAATACGATATTATAGCCCTGGGCCCTGAGATATTTCAAGCGCTGGAGCTCTTTGAGAGTGCGATGGTGGAGAGGGCTAAGAAGAGAAGGGTTTATCGGGCCTAGCTTCGTTTAATATAAATATCTTCTGCAGTATCCTCTTACTCGCTATATATATGAGTCCTTGTAAAGGTTCTAATGATCTCAGTATGCTTTTAACCTCGTTTTGAGTAGTGTTGTCAGTAGCTATTATACTGGATATTCTGTCTATAACTCTTGGATCTGTTTGCCTGAGGAAGAAGAAAATGTTGGTGTTGTTAACGACTTCGAGGGGGAGTTTCTCAAACTGTTGTGTTGAGATCACGATTGATAGACCGTATTTTCTGCTCTCCTTAAAGATCCTTGATATAAATTCCTCGGTAGATCCTTTTAGGAGATTATGGGCCTCATCTATGATCACTACTAGATCTACATCTCTTCTCTGCCCCCTTAACATCTTATACCTCCATATCTGCTTCAATAGATATTCAACATATATAGTCGAGGCATATTCAGAGCCCACATTACTCATATCAAATATAGCGTGAAGCCCTCCTCTAGATAGCATTGGCTCAAGATCTATAGGATCTCCTCTAATATGGGTTGCCAAAACCCTTAAATACGGGATTATGCTGAGTAGAAGCTCTCTATTTCTAGGATCATCCCTAGATCTCTCAAGCATCTCCTCTGCTATAGCAAGGAGCTCTTTAAAGCTCTTTCCACCCATTCTAATAGCCTCTTCAGCTATGGCGGATAGTATCGATACTTGAAGAGCCCCTAGCCTAAAGATCTTCCTCAGACTATCAACAAGCTCGAGAGCCTTTACACCTGTAGAAGTGCTCGGCAGTATCTGCGGGGAAGCCTCTGAGGCGTCTATAGCTAGGAAACCGCTTAATCCTCTATATTCTCCATGATAATCTATAACTATAACATCTACGCCTCCTCTTCTAAGACTATCTGCAAGGATCTTACATAGAGTAGTCTTCCCACTACCAGTGTTCCCGCTAATCACTATATGGGGAGATGTAGAAGTATCCATAGAGATCCTTAGTCTAGAGCTTTTCTCAACATAGACGCCAGGTATCTCTATAGACTTAAAACTATCTTCTGAGAGAAGGTGCAACGATTTTTCACTCACAATGTAGGGATAAAGATAGATCGCAGCCCCCCAAGATGCGGCCGGGAGTACGAGTCTTGATATATTATACTCGCTAACACCTGTGGTGAGAATGCTAGCTACTATAACACCCCCTATGGTCACTGGATTAATGAGTAGTACTGCCCTCTGTGAAATGCCTATAAACACCACAATAAGATCTATGATTGATATTATAGATATCGTCAAGCCCAGCGAGATCATAAGGATATAAGGTGCTTGCTTCAAATTAGTTATCGTATCTAGCATGATTCTCTTAATATCTCTAGCCATAACCATCACCCTTCTTCCCTTTAAGGCGAACCTAGCTATTGCTAAACCCGCCATGATCTGGAGGAATAATATGGTATCGGTCAACAGATCATGTGAATATCTAACATATATTATATATAGAGCGGATATACCGAGAGATATGGGAGGTAGTGAGAGAACTACTATCTCTATAGGCTTGCGAAGAGCGAGATATATAGTGAGATAGATCAGCACAAATATCGGGGAAGATAACGGGATATAAGAATCTATACCATGTATAAGGGTTTGGATCAATGGCACATATGTCAACAAGGATGCCAGGATCGATAATAACACTAATGAGATATCTACCCGCAACCAACATCACCAAATCCTTATCTCTATAGATCGCCCCGAGTCATAATAGAATATAACAAAAAGAACTATGCGTTTCATCGTCATAATAAGCTTTCTTCTAAACACTTTAATATTTCTAGAAAGGCTCTGCATTACCCACACCAACTTTATCCTGAGGACTCCACCTCTAATTAAAAAGAGTGTTAAAAGTTAAAATGCTATAGGTAAAGCTATGGAATGGACTGGCTAGTAATTTGTATTACTGTCTATCTATAAAATGCTATCTTTATCCTCTAAGGTTAAGAAGGTCCTAAGCTATGTTTTCAAGGCTGTACTAAGTTAATCGATTTTTCCATGGATCTTTTCAACGACTGAAAGCGGTATATATAATTTCATGAGAGATATAGAGATTCTTGGTGTCGTCTTGGGTGCAATATTGCTCGTAGATCTTGATAGAATCGAGAGGGATCAGGGTCTCCTGGGCAAGATCCTAATGAAGGTGAGGTATGGAAAGCTAGGCGGTCTCGTAATATATCTCATAACGGGTGATTCAGAGATCAAAGCATGGGCTGAGAAGGTAAGAGACTCTTTCTCAAAGAATTTTGATGTAACCATATATCTCTACTCGATCAAGAATCTTGAGAGCGGCTTGAAGAAAGTTGTTGAACTTTGTAGTAAAGATAATAAAGATAACTATATATATGTATATAAAGAGATACCAGATCAGTATTTGAGGGAGATATTGAAGCACTGTGATAAAGTTGAGCCTATATAGACCCATAATCCTTGCTGAAGGATCTCGCGCTTTTAACTAAACGACAGATCTTCGTCGCATAACCTTCATAGATTTTGGTTATTTTCTCAATTTTTAATGTAAAATCGATAGATTAAAATCCTGCTAAGATTTTTGATTGCCTATTAGCTCTTACTAACTATCATATTCTATTAGCTTAACATAGAATACTCAATTTAAATCCAAGGTACATGATTATATATAAATTATTTTTATTAATAGTAAATAGTATTCAAGCTTATGCTCGGTAAATTGTTTTGGGAACGAAGGTTATATATTACCTGAGAGCAGAATTATCTGAGGAGCGAATATGTCTCGATCTACATCGTTCACGATCTTTATATTAGTGGCCATATCGATCTCAATGCTTATGCCGTATGTTGGACAGCTATACCAAGTATCTGTTGTTGGGTATGCGAGGGTTCCGGCTCTGGCTGTGTATTTGCTTGAGAATAGGAGTTATGTGGGGTCTGTATCTTGGATAGAGGTTAGGGTTGTTGCTCCTGGTAGTGGTGAGGTTTATGTCTCCACTGAGCCCCTTAGTGATATAGATCTCCAGGCGTCTGGGAGGGCAGCGGTCTTAATAGCTTCTTACATGGCTAATATAGATCCCTTTAAATATGACTATCTAATATCTGTTAAGGCCAGCGCCCCCATAATTGGGGGACCCTCTGCAGGATCCGCGATGGTTGCAGCAATATTCTCAGCCCTTACAAACATATCTCTAGACCCGTTAGTCGCATCTACCGGTATGATCTTACCTGACGGGCTTATAGGGCCGGTGGGAGGGGTTCCTGAAAAGGTTGTGGCTGCAGCTTCAAGCGGCTATAAAGTTATACTCATTCCGTGGGGACAGTCTATATATTCTGAGACTAAATACGTTAGACAGAACATAGGCCCTATTAGTGTCATAAGACCTATTACCGTGAATGTTAATGTGAGTGAGTTGGCTTCTAGGTACGGGGCTAAAGTCTTTGAGATAGCTACTGCTGAGGATCTTTTGGAGTTATTCACAAAAGGTGTTTATCGAGCACCTGGCGGACTTGTAAGCCCATATATATCTGCTGATGAAGGGAACATACTCAGGGCCTCTTATAGGAATTTCTCCTCACTTCAAGAAAGATCTGTATCATCTGCTAGCCAGAAAATAGGGTTTATAAGGGATCGCCAGCTAACATCTCTAGTTAATAGTATTCTCACCAGATCAGATAGTTATAGAAACGAGTCTCTAGCCTTGTTTGAGAGAGGGTTCTACTATCCTGCACTATCAATAATCTTTACATCATATGTGCTAGCGAAATATGCAGAAAACCTTGCAAATGCCTTTACAACCCAAGATACTGTGCGGTATGTGAATAACTATATATCATATGTCAGCTCATTGATAAATAGCTACACCGATTTCTGGAGAACCCTAGCATATAGAAAGGTCTATGGTGTTGAGGATCTATATATATTGCCAGAGATTTTCAGAAGGCTTCAGGAGGCTAGAGAATATCTAAACATCTCTATTCAGCTAAATTCATCGGGTAATGCAATAGATTCTCTATACTATGCATCATATGCAGAGGCGAGGCTAAGAAGTATAGATACATGGCTCTCATTACGTAGTTTAGGCGTCAACCACGCTATTGGTGAAGAATATGTACAGAAGATCTCATCGTGGTTATACAGCTATGCAGCAACATCCCTGTCATATCTCGAGTCGCTATTGAGCACTACAGGCTATCAAATTCAGTCGGTACAGGGTCTTGAGGATATGTTGAGAGGGGCATCATCATATCTAGCTGGTGGAGACTACATGGCATCAATATCGATCTCGATAGATATCATAACAAATACTACTCTCACAATGCACTCCATGTTCTCGATAAATATAACGGGTCTGGCAGATATAGTTAGAAGAGAGGTTATGAGAGCTCTCTCTATCGTAGATAGATCTTCACCTATATCTGCAAGGCTATATGCTCAGATGGGGGATTATCTATCTAGCTCAAGGGAGTATCAAGAGGCGATATTATTTTATGAAGAGGCTCTCCTGATACTAAGGATCTCGAGACTATTGGGTAGCCAAGTAATATCTCTCAACAGATCTGTTGAAGGAATTGAAAATATAGAGACAAGAACATCAATTACCACTTTCCCCTCTACGCCTGTGAATATAGGTGGGGAGACCAGCGTCACCAGTGATACGAGGTCTATGTTCATGTTCATTATAGTCATAGCTCTCATAGTAGTGCTAGTATCTGTTGCTTCAGCAATATATTTCTATAGAAGGTCTAATAGATCATAGCTATAATAGCTATTAAGGCTATTACGGTTCATCCTTTGGGGTTAGAGGATTTCTATGGAGATAATTAATATTCTTAGATGTCCAGTCTGTAGATCAGATCTGGAGAGGCAAGATAAGATTCTACAATGCAATGGATGTGGGAATAAATATGGGATTATAGATAATAGGATAGTAGATCTTATTGTTGATCAGCGGGAATGGGTCAAAATATTCGAGATGTTCCCGAGAATATATGATCCGTGGTCTCAAATCGGCTGGAGACTAACCGGTAGAGGATCTTTAGAGGGCTTTTATAGCGATCTCATAAAAGATCTAGGAGAGGGGGTTCTAATAGATGTTGGATGTGGTACTGGCACCATGATCTCGATGCTAGAGAAAAGAGGATTTCGAGGGACACTGATAGGAATAGATATATCGAAATCAATGCTGAAGGTAGCGGTTAAGAAGACAAGGAAAGCAGTGTTCATCAGGGCATCTATGGATAATATACCGCTAAAAGACGCTACAGTAGATCATTATATTTCGAGCCTCACAATACACATTGCCGAAGACAAGAGAAAAGTGTTTGAGGAGATGAAGAGAGTTTTGAAGGACATGGGCACCTTCAGGATAGCTGTAGCGGCTACCAACAGCTTTAGGGGCAAGCTCTTCTCACTACTCTTAGGGGTGAGGTCTGTTGATGAAAATGCCTACATAGTTCTACTAAGATCTTTAGGGCTCAATGCGCATAAAATAGCGAGATATGGGATATTTATATCTATATATGGTACAAAACAAAGCAATAAATAATGCAATATAATTATGACATCCATTTCACTCTGAAGTGCGAGGCTCATTCTGTTATTAATCCCGGCTCGGAGTATAATTCTCTCCTCAAATAAGAGACAAGCCGCCTCAAGAGGCATCCATTAAGTGAAATAAGGCTATAATCATGCTAAGTCGAGCCCTGCTAGCAGAGATAGAGAGATATATAGATACCAAAAAGCACAGCTAGCGGGTCGTATCCTTTTTACATTAATAAAAATGTTATTATATATATTATTAATTAATGGTATGGAAGTGTAGGGGTAAACGGGCTGCTAAGATCTGGTTATAATGACTAGAAGAGAAAGGGAGGGAAGATAGAGTGTGGGCTACCAAGCTGGGCGATAGGATCTTTGTTTGTCAATAGGACTGCTGTTATACCCCTCAAAGCAATTATCTAGGAGAGAGCTCAGAGCCCTAGAAGATCTATGAGACATTTGCAATAATCCTCGAGACAGATCTTGCTAGGACTGCTTTAGGCTATAGCTATAGGAAGGAGAACATTTAGAGGAGAAATGGATCCTGTAGCAGGGAGACTAGAAAGGCTATGGAGAAGCTTAAGGAGGGGAAGAAGAAGAGGGATTATAGGTGGAAGACAGCAAACATGATAGTGAGAGATGCGCTGAGGATGAGAGGAGTAATAGTTATTGAGAGAATATCCGGGGAAGATATAAGGTTATGATCAGCAGGTATAGGAATAGGCAGTTGAGGCACAGGATATATCAGAGTGCATTGAAGGGTGAGCTGAATGCGATAATAGATAAGGCTAAGGAGTATGGTGTGCCGGTATTGATGGTGGATCCTAGGAATATATCTAAGATCTGCTTGATACACAATGCCTTGATAGAGTATGGGGAGGATAGGATGGGTGTTTGTAGCAAGGGGCGAGAGGTGGCATAGAGAGGTAGTAGCATTAATTAATCACTATCTAAGGGGCCTCGAAGCCCTTCTGGGCATAGCCCTATTTATATTTAAGATCATAAATATAAATACTACACTCCAAAGGACGAGGTTTGCCTGGATTAGTTATCGTGTGGACACCTTATCTACATTTTAGCTTTCGAGTGTTCCCATATAATGGTGGGAAAGAGATTTGAAAATATCCGAGATCATGAGGAAGGATGTTCCAATGCTTAGAAAGGATGATCTTGTTGGGAAGGCTATATCTCTCATGTCCACAGAGGGTCTATGGGTTCTCCCAGTTGTCAGCGGGGATGGAAGATTAGCAGGTGTTGTAAGCTATAGAGAGCTGCTTGAGAGAAGGGTCGGGCCTAAGGCTAGGGTCTCTAGTGTTATATATCCTCCGTACTCGGTTAGTGTGGATGACGATGTTGGGGAAGCAATTGGAAAGCTATATATGCTTAGGGTTAGGGGGATCCCTGTGATTGATAGAGGCGGTTATTTGGCTGGGCTTGTAATGAGAGAGGATCTAATAAAGTACATGATGGAGCATAACCAGCTTCCAGGAGGGAAGGTAGCTAACATGATGAGCAGCCCTGTGATAGCGATAGATTCTAATGAGTCTGTTGCTAGAGCTAGATTAATTATGATGAAGAACGGCGTATCGAGGCTCCCTGTGATGGATGGCAATAAGTTATACGGGATCATAAGCATGAGGGATCTTGCGGAGAAGATTTATTACGTATATTTCCAAATAGGGCCCAGAAGAGTTGGGTATTATAAGACCGAGGAGGAGGTGTTAGCGGCGCCTGTAAAAGATATTGCATCAACGCCAGTGCTAACTGTGAATAGAGATGATCCTATTAAGAGGGTTGCAGAGCTTATTGTCAAGAGAAGATACTCAGGCTTCCCAGTAATGGATGGCAGTAACCTAGTAGGGATCGTAACCAGTTTTGACATAATTAAATCAGTTGTAAGGGTAAGAGAATCAATACCAATAGAGGCAAGGATCTCCGATCTAGAGGATGAGAGCTATAAAGAGTCATTGAATAGATTAATAAGTAGCTACACAGCCAAGATCTCAAGATTAACGAAGATCCTAGATATGAAGGTAATAGTTAAAAAAATGGCTAAGGCTGGGGAAGGTGGGGCATATATAGTTAACGTATATATCAAAACAAATGATAACCAGTACTCTATAGAAGAGATAGATAAGGATCCCTTAAACGCTGCCAGAAGATCCTTTGAAACTCTATTCAAAAAGATCTTTAGATATTATGATAGGCTCAGAACGATCAAGAGAAGGAGAGCGCAACGTGATTTTCCAGTAACGTGAAAACATGATCTATATTTATTATCTATATTTATTATTCGAATAGAAGGTCGAAGTACTTTATTTCTAAGCTAGTCTTTTTATTTAGGTAGCTCTCTGTAGGTCATGTATGGGTTGAGTCATTAATTGAGAGTCCCGTTACAGGCAAAAGTCCGCTTTTTAGTTAGAGGTGATGCTTATAGGTTTTATTCGTTTTGTTTAGAGATGCCTGTGATGAGAGAGCCTGTAGTCTCGCAAGAGCTTAGGTTCTCCTTTGAGAAGCGATCTTCGAGATCGGGATGCTAATAGTTATATGATGAGCGATCGATGGGAGATCTGTCAAGTTACCCGGAGGAGGTTGTGCCTCTATTTTAGGACTTTTTCTTAGCTATATGGTATGCCTTTACCGACATGGCTTCATATATTAGGTTCGCTGCTAATAAGCATGTAATCCCCGAATGATCTAGCGGTGGGCATACTTCAACCACGTCGAAGCCAACTATGTCTATATCTATCTTTGAAAGAGATCTTATGATTCTCAGTATCTCCCTAGATGTGAAGCCTCCTACCTCCCTAGTCCCAGTTCCCGGGGCATATGACGGGTCTACTACATCTATGTCGATCGATATATATGTCTTCCCCTCTATATTGGAGAGCTTTTCTAGGAGCCAGTCTATCCCTCTGAGGCTTATCTCCTCCATAGTTATGATATCTATTGGAACAGCTGACTTCTTTGGAAATTCAAGATCCTCCTTATTAAACTGGGGACCCCTTATACCTATCTGTATTACCCTACTTACTAGACCCTCCTCAATGGCCCTTCTAACCCATGTCCCATGTGTATATCTCTCACTACCCCAGTATCTATCCCAGTAGTCTAGGTGGCTATCCATGTGAATCAATACTGGCCTATACCTCGAGACACCTCTCAAAACGCCAAGAGATATACTATGATCTCCACCAGCTATGAATGGAACAACACCCCTCGAACTTAACTCCTGCACAACACCCTCTATAAGCTCGAGGGTTCTCTCAGCATTAGTTGGAACAACGTCAACGTCACCATAATCAACAGCCTTAAGCACTCTGAAGGGATAGACATCGAGAATCATATTATAAGGTCTCAACAACCGAGACTCAAGCCTAATACAGACAGGAGCAAGCCTAGCACCACTATAGAAAGTAACTCCACCATCAAAAGGAATACCGAGAAAAACCCCCAGAGTAGATACACCCTCAAGACTCCTATAATATGGAAGCCTAGCAAAGGTGGGGATTTGCGCAAAACGAGGTGAAGCCATAGGATCTAACTGCTCACCCGGCCTGTACATGGATATCCACAAATAATTATGCAAAAATTTTAAAAATTCTCTCTAAATATCCCCATCCTTGAATATCCTAGATAAAAACATTTTTATCCTTCTATGCAAAAAGTCAGCTATCAGCATGGAGAGAACAGTCTTCACCTATCTGAGTGCACAGGCCTCATCACTACTAGCAAATATGACTTGGTATCTTATAATTTTTCTCAGGACGTGTACCTTTTGTCCCTTGATGATCATTGATTGTCGTTGATATACTTTGTTTGGGATTGCTGTGTTTTTTGATCCACAGGATTTTGAACCCTGTGGCTTTTGAGGAACTTCCACCCTCACAGAGATCTTGGGATCTCTATAGGCTTGCTGGTAACTATCAAGCCCAGCAAAAAGGGGCTCCCATCTATGCTTAGAACCCCGAAGCCCTTCTGGGCATAGCCATCATACAGGGCTTCGAGGGCCTTAAGATAGATATTTATCAAGGCTATTACCCCTCTATGCCGCCTCTCACCACCCTTACTACAAAAAACCTAACTCTATTGATGCTTTGCGCATCAGGCGGATCTTAGATGTGCTCCTAGGATCTACCATCAATACCAGCACACAGTACTCCTTTGCCTTGTCTATTATTGTGGTCTATTATTGTGTTAAGCTCTCCCTTCAAGGCACTCTGACTTATCCTGTGTCTTAATTGCTTATTCCTATACCTGACAATCATGATCCTGATGTTATCATCAGATATTCTCTTAATAACTATAACACCCCCTAGTCCTCAGGGCGTCCCTGACTACTAGGTTTGTTTTCTTCATCCTATAGTCCCTCTTCTTCTTCCCCTCCTTAAGCTTCTCCATAGCCTTCCTAGTCTCTCTGCTATCGGATCTATGCCTTCTCTGAATGTTCTCCTTTCTATAGCTATAGCCTAGTGTCGTCTTTGCAAGGTCTGTTTCAAGGATTGTTGCGAATGCCTCGTAGAGGGTTGCTACTGAGTTCTCATAACATCGACAGGCTTAATAGCCTTCTCTGGTTCATAGATCTCGACCTCCTTCTCTAGGGATAGGTGGAATATAACTCTTCTATTCTTCTTATCAAGCTTGATCTTTGCATGGGATGTCGGCTTGAAGCCTCTAGCCAGAAGTTTATAGAGCTCCTTAGAGGGCTCTAGATCGAGGTGCACCCAGCCCCTATGAGTATTGATAGCGATGCTTGTGAAGGAAATGTTCTCAAAACCATTGATTCTGATCTTCGTTGGGTTTACTGGTTTCCATACGTGGTCATCGACCAGCCATAGGCTAACACTATTGATCCTAGGCACTAGTATTCCATTGCTCATCTCTAGATCAACTTGATGCCAAGCTATTTTCCGGGATTTCCTCCATAGAAGTCTCACGAGCTTCTTATTCCTCAGATCCTTTTTCCCTTAGGTTTAAGTACTTAACGACCTCTTTGAAGATCTCTCCAGCATATTGTCTAGCCCTATTCCTTCTAAGAGAAGGTACCCTTGTGGTTACATCCTAACATACTCCATGGACATAGCGGGACGGAATATTAGGGTATATATTCCTTAGCTCTTGATACTTCTCACTCCTCAGAATGCGATGATTCTCAATAATATTCCTAGATGCGTAGAATAGCACATCCCCAAGCATCTTGCTATATATGTTCACGATCTCTTCTAATGTCCTAAACTCCCTCCTGGATAATTGCTTTGAGGATAAAACAGCTGTCCTACTCACAAAGATCCTATCTCCTGGCTTGACAACCCACCTACACTCCTCATCGCCCTTCTTCCTCCTAGCCCTTATTCCTAGACCTCGTTTGCCCCTACACTTCTATTCTAATAATTAGTAATATAACTATATAAAAAACATTTCTGCCATCATGGAAAAGAATATAGCCCTATCAGAAGAGGTAATGCTTGGTTTCATAGCATGAAAGTTAGGTATTTATAGTGGGAAGGGAGTTATAGTAGATTTGTTTCTATGTAGTGATAAATATGTCTCACTAGTAATGAATATGAAGAGATGAAGATGTATAGGGCTGCACTCTTCATAGATCTTGATAACACACTTGTGATAAACCCGTTGGGGAGGCTCGTAATGCCGAAGATCTATAGGCTGGTGGCAGAAGCTACTGGTAGGAGCTTTGAAGAGGTAGCAGAGATCTTTAAGAATGAGCATCTAGAAAGGGTTCGTGAGGGTAGTCCTGCAGCATATGATTGGGATGACATACTATATAAGATCTGGGGAAATATTGGGATGATCAATGTGAGTTTTTTAGAAGAGCTTAGAGCGGTCTGTAACGAAGCTGTAATCCTCGATGATGCTCCAGAGGTTCTGAGAATTCTGAAGAGAAAGGGGTTCTACATGATCCTCTCAACGAATGGCTTGTGGAAGTATCAGGAGTGCGTTTTGAGAGAAACAGGTCTCATAGATTTTTTTGAAGAAATTATAACCCCTGATAAGAGGGGCTGTCTAAAGAGTTCCGAGAAATTCTATGAGGCTGCTCCCAAATATTTAGAAAAGATATCTATAGGGGACAACCTGATCTTTGATGTGTACTATCCTAAGCTCCATGGGCTTAAAACTATATATGTTAAGAGATCTAGCTACGTTGGTGAGATCTATGGGCAGGCGCTTGGAATAAGGACTGAATCTATAACACCCGATGCCGAGATCTTGTCTCTCTCACAGCTTCCTGGGGTTCTCGATGAGATCTTGGCTCGTAGAGGTTGATACATGGATAGGGGATTAGGATGGGGGGCTTTAACATTTTAGTTACATCTAGTCATAGGCCTTCTAGAAGGGTTAGATCCTTTATAAATGATCTAGCTGGTACGATAGTCGGGGTTAAGAAGATCAATAGAGGTAAGAAGAGCCTAGAAGGCCTCGCAGAGATCATGTCTATAGAAGGCCTTAGAACTCTAATTATAGTCAATACCTGGAAAGCGAATCCAGGTAGAATAGATGTTTATAAGAGGGTAGAGGGGAGCCTATCCAGGATAGGCTATATAGTAGTTAGATCTATAAAGCTGAGTAGAGAACAAGGAGCCTCTGCCTGTTCTATGAGGTCACCTAGAATAGATTCTAGTGGATGTAAATCAAACAACTGTAGAGTGGTTGAGGAGATCTTAAGAGAACTCCTAGAATTAGGAAGCATGGAAGAGAGTGGAGATGGGGTTATACATATAGAGGATAGAGACGGCATAGTATATATATGGTTCTCTAAAGATGAAAAAATATGTGGGCCAGGAATTGGGATTAGATCTGCAGTTAAGCTGCGAAAAGAGCGCTCACAGAGCTGAGATAAAGATAGAGGGGCAGGATAGACTCTTGAGGGCTATATTTGAGTCCATCTCGCTTGAGGTTAAATCGCCTCCTAACCCAGATAGAGTACATGCGAGATCATCCTACAGAGAGGGCATAATCTCTATCGAGATATATGCCCATGATATGCCAAGTTTAAGAGCCGCCCTCAACTCATACCTATACCTACTATATACATTGATCAAATCGTTAGAGGCATCCACTACGAAATTCAATACCGTGGGGGCAAAATCCGGATAATACTCAAGAGAGAGGTATATATCGAGACAAGGTGATGGAGATGTTTCCATTATTGTGAAGAACTAATCTTTGATATAGCTAGCTAGATAGAGGAGATCTGTAACCATTACATTTGCCGTTCTCCAAGCCGGTCCCGCAGGCCCTATGAGGGTTATTTTATCTCCCTCAAGCTCTATAGTCAGACAGTTATAGTTTCCAGAAACAGTTGCCAGAAAATCGCTGGCGCTGATTATTTCTGGTGAGACCCTAAGCTCTCTCTTGAGCATATCGGCATGTGCGATATATTTAACCGCGTTCCCCTCTCTATGAGCTCTTCTAACGCTATCCTCAGGGATCTCAGCCAGAGGTTTTCTCCTAACTTCGTTAAGGCTTACATTTAAGCCGGCCTCGTTAGCCAGTATAGCTAGCTTTGCAGCTGCATCTAAACCCTCAATATCTATTCTAGGATCTGGTTCTGCAAGCTTCTCCTCTACAGCTCTCTCTATAGCCTCTCTATATCCTAGACCCTTTTCAACTAGGCTCAGTATATAGTTGGATGTAGCATTTAGGATACCCCTTATAGTCAATATATCTCTACCTCTAATACCTCTTATAGCATCTATAGCTGGAGTGCCGGCCATGACTGTGGCCCTGTACCCTATATAGATACCCTTCTTATTCGCAGAGCTAACTATCTCGCTATATCTCAGAGCCAGACCCGTTTTATCAGCAGTTATAAAGCTTACGCCCCTGTCTATTAAGCCTCTATATATTGATAGATTCGGCTCTCCCGTATCATATGAGGGGGGGATAGCTATAAAGGCCACTTCGGGGAGCGTCTCATCTATAATCCTCCAGAGATCTTCTAGAGGCCTTAAAAAACCTCTATCCCCAGATTCGTATCTCGAGGCATATTCTATGGCCTTATCTCTCCAATCCTCATCAAGCTTGGCATATCCTCGAGACGTAGCTATAAATGTTAGGGTTGGAGCATAGCCTGTGCACCTAGCTATGTCATCAGCTTTTCTAGATATGACTCTCGCGAGTTCCCTGCCAACATTACCGAAACCGAGTAGGGCTGTCTTGATTTTCCTCATAAGCCTCAAAGTAATAATGAATTAAGAGGTATTTTTAGTTTTCAACATCGATCTTAAGGTTAACCAGTTTTTATTTCCTAGACCGGAATAGATCATGAGATGAGTAGCTCCTAATATTCCCTAATACCCTAGGTAAGAGTTTTCGCAAGATTCTCCTCTCCCACCAACCCATATGCTTTGTAATTATATAGATCGAGCTCGTGCTTGTAGGATCTCAAATAAGTATTTCTTACAGTATTAAGATATAAGCTTAGAAAGAGAGATGATATGGTTGGTGAGAATATGAAGAGATATGAACTCCCTCCTCTTCCATACTCATATAATGCCCTCGAGCCATACATTATAGAAGAGATAATGAGGCTTCATCATACAAGGCATCACCAGGCATATGTTAATGGTGCTAATGCTGCTCTTGAAAAGATAGAGAAGCATATGAGGGGAGAGGCGCAGATAGATGTGAGAGCGGTGTTAAGGGACTTCAGCTTTAACTATGGTGGGCATATAATGCACACTATATTCTGGCCAAATATGGCTCCCCCAGGAAAGGGTGGCGGCAAGCCTGGGGGCATTACAGCGGATCTTATAAATAAAACCTTTACTAGCTTTGAAAAATTCAAAGATCTGTTCTCTGCAGCAGCTAAAAACGTTGAAGGCGTTGGCTGGGCAGTGCTGGCGCTAGACCCTATAACTGAGGAGCTCAGGATCTACCAGGTGGAGAAGCATAACCTGCTCATTACATCAGGCGCTATCCCTGTACTAGTGCTCGACGTGTGGGAACACGCGTATTATCTCCAGTATAAGAACGATAGGGGCTCATATGTAGACAACTGGTGGAACGTTGTTAATTGGGATGATGTAGAAAGGAGGATTAGATCAGCGCAGAACCATGGAAGAGCTTCACTAGGACTATAGAAGATCGCTTTAAGAAGGATTTAATAATACAAGAGAATATATTTTTTCCCAATGAGGCGATATTCATAGCAAGGATCTAGGCTTGCGAGCCGGATTCGTTATGCAAATATGATCTTGATATTAACAAAAGGCAAACCTAGCCTTTCAGAGCAGGGGGACAAGCGGAAGGTCATATAAATTAGTTATTTACCTCTGAATATATCAATATATATTTAGATGGTGCTGCTATGGAGGAGGTAGCTAGGTTTGGAGGTGTTGATCATAACATAGCTATAATACTTAGCGTCCTTGAGAGGCTTGAAAGGATTCTATCAGATCTATATTATAGAGTATCACAAGCATCTTCCCCAGATTGGAGGTTGTTGCTGAGATATATGGCAGATCTATGTGCGAGGCATGCTGAATACATTGCCAGGATATACTACGACACAGATTTGATTAAGAAGATGCCGAGTCCGGAGGAGTTGAAGGAAATTGCTAGAGAGGGCAGAAGGATCATGGGGGATGTTGCTGAGATATATAATAGGTTGAGAGATTCAGGGAATCTCGAAGAGATATTAAAGGCTATAGAGAGTATAGAGGATATGGAGAGGATAGCCCTTGAGGCGTATGATATACTTGGAAAGATGTTGGAAGCTGGGGATCAAATGCCCATTGCAATGTTACTCAGGGTCGTATCTGATGAATGCATAGTTAGGAGGGATATTTTAAAGGAGCTGGAAAAGAGAACTCTAAAATGGTGAGGGTTATAAATAACTGTCCAAGGGATCCTATAGCTATTGATCAGCTTGATATTCCCAGCCAGATTGTGTCTAGAATTATTAAGAGAGGATATAAGTACCTAACACCCCCACAGGCCGAAGCAGTAAGAAAAGGGCTTTTCCAGGGAAAGAACATCATTGTCTCAGCACCGACGGCTAGTGGGAAAACACTAATAGCCGAGATGGCTCTCGTGAACTCATACTTATTAGGTGGGATCGGAATATATACATGCCCATTAAAGGCCCTTGCCAATGAGAAGTTCTCAGAATTCAGAGAATGGGAAGAGGCCCTAGGCCTCAGGGTAGGTATTAGCACGGGTGATTACGACAGGCCAGGCGAGGAGCTGGGATCATATGATATAATTGTAACAACTTATGAGAGGCTCGATTCTATTTTTAGACATAGACCTGAATGGCTATCTAGGGTTAAGGTACTGGTTATAGACGAGATTCATGAGATCGGTGATACAGAACGGGGACCTGTGATCGAAATGATCGTAGCTAGGGCTATAAAAATGGGGATCCAGATTATAGGGTTAAGCGCTACCATAGGCAATCCAGAAGATCTTTCGAAGTGGGTAATGAGCGAGCTTATTTATTGCGATTGGAGACCTGTACCCCTAATCCAGGGCTTCTACGATAGATCCTCGGGAGCTATATACTTCGAAGACGGCAGGGTAGAGTCTGTGAAGGGGGATCTAATTGGCCACATGGTTTCTAAGGCCTATCTAGAGGATCAGCAGCTCCTTATTTTCAGACACTCGAGAAGAGAAGCAGAGGCTATGGCTAGGAGCATAGCGGATAAGCTTGGGCTCTTAGGCCAGTATATTATGAGGGATAATAATAGGGCTGCAAAGCTTGTGGAAGAGCTGAAGGAGAGATCCTCGGCTAGGATCGAGTATGAGTCCCTCTCTCCTCTAATATTGAAGGGCGTAGCTTATCACCACGCGGGCCTCTCACTAGGATCTAGATCAGTTATTGAGAAAGGCTTTAGAGAGAGAATATTGAAGGTCGTAGTCGCGACACCTACTCTCGCTGCAGGTGTTAATCTCCCTGCTAGAAGGGTTATTATATACACACGGAGATATTCCGAGGGGGAATATGAGGATATATCGATTATGGAGTATAAGCAGATGGCTGGTAGGGCTGGAAGACCTCAATATGATCCTTATGGGGAGGTGATCATCGCTGACAGGGTTAGAAGAGAAGCAGAGAGATATATATATGGTTCTCCCGAGGAGCTATATTCATCCTTGTCGAGCAAGAGAAGCCTTAGAATACATACATTGTCTCTAATAGCATCCGGCTACGCAAAGAATAGGAAAGAGCTGATGGATATATTCTCCCTCACGTTTTACGGATATAGAGGCGGTAGGCTTGCTGACGATACTATTAAAGGGGTTCTAAAAGATCTTAATTCGTGGGGCATGATAAGGATCAAAGAGGAGGTTCTATCGCCAACACAGTTAGGGCTGGTCGTAGCTAAGCAATATCTAGACCCGCTTTCCGCCAAAAGAGCCCTGGATATTCTCGCCACTAGGGGAGATATAGCTGAGGATCTATGGTACCTACATATAATCTCCTACACACCTGATTTCCTGAGAAGCATAACTAGGAGAGGTGGTTATAGGGACTATGAGGAGGAAGCATATAGAGAGTTAGAGCAGGGACATATACCCCCACCCCATAGTGACGATCTGACCGAAGATGAATGGCTAATGGCATATAGATATGCTAAGATCTTAAAGATGTGGATTGATGAGGAAAGCGAGGACACAATTGTGGAGAAGCTAGCTGTAATGCCAGGGGATCTTAGGGTAGTCATAGAGGCAGCTACCTGGATCTCATACGCTCTTTCAGTAATATCTTCAATAGTGCCTAGGGTAAAGCATCATTCGAGGCCTTTGGAAAAGCTCTCCGTGAGGATAGAGAATGGGGTAAGAGAAGAGTTAATACCTCTTGTAAAGATCAAGGGGATCGGAAGGGTTAGAGCAAGAGTATTATATAACATTGGTATAAGAAGTATCGATGATCTTAGAAAGACAGATCCTAAGAAACTTCTTACTCTGAGAGGCTTTGGAGAAACAATCGTTAGGCAGATCTACGAGCAACTAGGAAGGAACTCACTTACATAGCACAACGCCTATACCTATATATGGTTTACCCTTAAAGCCAGCTAGATCATATTACAGCTATTAACGATGCTACAGTTGGGAGCCTCGTCCTTCAGGGAGGGGGAGGAGGTCGGCCGGATCATTGTTGCTATGAATATATAACCACATAAAGTTGTTTTTCAGATAGGTAAGCTGTCGGATCTTGCAGACTTTGGCTGTAATAATGATCCCCGAAGAATTGAATGTTTATTTAACGCTGATGCTAGGATATCTTAGGATGTTATGAATGTGGGCTGCAGATGCTGAGGAGAAGCTGAAGAAGCTTAGAGAGCTGGGGAGAGATCCCTATCTCAATATATATAGATACGAGGTAACAGCCTTCGCTTCTGAACTGGTTGCTAAGTATAGCTGGTTAAAGCCAGGTGAGGAGAGTAGCGACATAGCGTCTGTTGCTGGTAGAGTTTGGCATATAAGGAGACATGGGAAGATAGTCTTTATAGATCTCTACGATAATACTGGTAAGATCCAGGTGGTCATTAGGAGTGACACAATTAGAAAGGAAGATCTCGAGGTATTGGGGCTGATAGATAAGGGAGATATTATAGGCGTAAGAGGCAGGGTTATTAGGACCAAGGCTGGAGAGATATCTATTCTAGCCGAGAGTATAGAGATTCTCTCAATTTCGTGGAGACCTATACCTTTTCACGAGTTCGGCATCAAGGATCCTGAGCAGAGGTATAGAGAGAGGTATCTAGATATTATGCTCAATTCTAGAATTAGACAGAGTATGGTCAATCTATATAGGATTGAGTATAGTATGCGGAAGATCCTAGACGACAAGGGTTTCATAGAAGTCCACACCCCGAAGCTACAGCCTATATATGGAGGAGCACTGGCAAAACCATTTGTAACAAGGATAGAGGCTCTTAAAAGAGAAGCGTATCTAAGCATAGCGCCTGAGACATATTTAAAGAGACTCGTAGTCGCAGGACTCTTCAGGGTCTACGAGATCGCAGTTTGTTTTAGGAACGAGGATATAGATGCAACCCACTACCCAGAGTTTGTTCAGCTCGAGATTTACCAGGCATTCGCCGACTGGAATGATATAATGATGCTTGTTGAAGAGCTAATATCAGAAGCTGTTAGAAGCGTCTATGGAGACTACGTGATCGAGGTAAAGGGGGACAGAGAAACATATACTCTTGACTTTAGAAGGCCTTGGAGAAGGATCCCGCTAGAGGATGCTATAGAACAGTATGGAAAAATAAGTATTAAGGGTAGGGATGAAGAGGAAATTCTAGATATAGCGAGATCTCTGGATATCGAGATAAAAGATCCTAGAAGAGGGAAAATATTGGAGAAGATATTTGAGAAAGTCGCGCAGCCCGAGATAAGGAACCCGACCTTTATAACCCTATATCCTAGGGATATTTCACCGCTGGCAAGACCATATAGAGACGATCCTAGATATAGCGAGAGGTTTGAGATATATATCAAAGGCCTCGAAATAGGTAATGGATATTCAGAACTTAACAACCCAGTTCTTCAATACCACTTCTTCAAGGAAGAGGAAGAGCTTAGAAAGAGATCTGGGAGAACCGATGTAGAAACACACCCGATGGATAGAGACTATATAAGGAGCCTAGAATATGGTCTCCCACCTACTGGCGGTGTTGGGATCGGCCTCTATAGACTCTTAATGGTGCTCTCAGGACTTAGCTCGATTAAGGATATAATCCCGTTCACATACGTTATCCCAGAAACCTTCCAATGCGCTGTAGAGCTGAATCCCAGGCTGTTACAATATTACAGATAAATTTGAATATTTCTGGTTACTTATAAATGCTTAATACTGTACGGGGAAGAGACGTTGGTCTTAAGCTTATAAGCCATTAATCCTCAACAATTTTTGATGATGAGGTGATAACCTGTGCTGAGTCTTGGCGTGCAGAAACCTTGGGAAGCAATGGTCTTTAGAGCTCTCGAGACCCTGAATAGAAGGCCCGTGGCATTGGGCTCGTCGGGTGTTCATGTGGTCGGGTGAAGCCTATAAACCCGAGCCAGGTCCGACCCCGCTAACTTTTGTTAGCGGGGGGAGGTGGAAGTCCCTCGATAACCACAGGGCTAAAAACCCTGTGGGTCAAGAAGCATGGCAATCCAAAACAAATGAATATCACAAAAGAATATCAATAACAATCAATAACCATCGGGGGACAAGCGGAACTCCTCTGGATCTCTACCTGAAATAGTTATATACTTCTAGAACAAGATTTTGTGTATGTTAAGTGAACAAATCGTTGTTTCTTGATAGATGGAGGTTCATCGCCTTCATGTTTGTTGATCTCGTGCTCCTTACCATCTACCTATCAATGGTCTCCCAGGCCTCTTCATCGCAGCGACCCCTAACATGTGCCAGGTGTTTATTGCCTCTGCAGGTTTTCACAAACCAAAACTTTGAACAACACTAGTAATCATGAAAACCGGAACAGCTTCCAAGCCTCAAATGGCAGGCCCCACAGACCCTCGAGGCAGCTCCCACCAGCATCTAAGAAGCGTATAGCAAAGAGTTTAAAGACATAGATCCTTAATCCATCCTGAATAGACTAGGTTTTAGGTTTCTATATAACGATCTAGATATTAGTGACAACAGGGCAAGCCTCGCCCTTTAGGGCGGGGTAGAGCTTTTGTATAGCTTTCTGTTATTTAGTGGGGGTCGGTCTTGGCGGGCAAAAGTGCTAGAAGAATGTCCGGCGGGGGTATCCCCGAGGAGTGCCGCCAGAGACCCAACCTCCTGGAAGCATTCAAAAAAGAGATAGAGAGGAGGAAGAGGAGTAGGTGGAGAACTAATAGAGTAGCTCTATTCCCTAATAGATATGAGGGAAAGGTGCTATTCGATATTGGATTGGCATGTGCTAGGCTGTGGAACGAGCTCAGCTATGAGAAGATGTATTCATTCTTCAACAGAGAGCTATCGCCTGGGAAGAGGGATGAGATCAATAAGAGATACTATCATAAGTATAGGGGGATGCTGGGTGTTTATGCTGGTCAGGTTATTAACAGGTTATTAATAAGAATGATGAGGCTTGGAACGCTTTCTTCGAGCTACTAAAGCATAAGAAACAAGAAAAAGGTAGGTTACCGCCGCATATCAAGAAGGTTTTCCACCAGGTTATTGGAAGGATAGAGAGACTGGTGAGAAGAGGATACACATACTGATTAGGAATGATAGATATTATATTGAGCCTATTAGCGAGAACGAGGGATACATAGTATAGTACTTGAAGACTTCAATCTGAGGATAAGATATGTTAGCAGGATCAGGTGGGAGGGTAAGCAGTGAAGGCTTGAAATAATATATGAGGCTGGCAGGTGATTCGCCTACATACCAATAGAGGTTGGTGTTGAGCCACCTAAATCAAATCCAAGGGGCTATGTAAAGCCCATATACGATGATGAGGAGGAGAGGAAAAAGAAAAAGAGGAGGATCATAAATCCGAGGAGTATTAGACAGAGGGATCCCATAGGGGATAGGGAGGCATTCATTGATATGGGTCTTAACAACATATTCGCCGTGGTGATCTCAGACGGATCAGCAATACTTATCAAAGGCGGAACAATCAAATCCGAGTATTACTGGTGGAAGAGGGAGATAGCTACTTACCAATCTGTAAGAGACATGCTAAGGAGGCTTAGCATGTCAACATGGATCTACTACCACGAGAGGTATCTAGATGCTATGTATAAGAGGGATGGGGGGCTTAGGCATCTATATATAACATCGATCAGATTCCTGGCTGATGAGCTATATAGAAGAGGTGTTAGGAAGCTATATATAGGCTGCCCCATACATGCTTTCACAAAACAATGGAAATGAGTATAACACAAACATATGGTGGTTCAGGAAGATAGTTCTTTGGATCGCTGATATATTCATGGAATACGGCATAGACATAGAGATAGTCCCTGAGGACTACACTAGCTAGAGATGCTCAATATGCGGAATCAGGCATAAAAACGGCAGAATATATAGAGGGCTGTATATATGCAAGAAGACAGGGAAAAAGATCAATGCAGATATTAATGCAGCTCTAAACATAGCGAGAAGGCTAGGACACAGGATAAGGATAGCTAGGAAGATAGAGAGCTACTCGATAACACATAATGGAGTAAGACCATTAATCCCTCTCCAGAGGGCTAACACCCGAGACCCCAGCAATAGAAACCCCGCCCCTTTAGGGTGAGGAGGGGGGTCATATTAAATCTTTCATTTCTATAGTAGATCATCTTATCTATGCTGGGGTCTCGGGCTTCACCCCTCTGGTGGGGGTTATTGTTTCTTCTCTAGTAATCGTCGGGCCTTTCAAAGCCCTTAAAACCATACACTTCATCGTACAATAATTATTTCTCTGGAAAGCTTAAACACAAAACATACCCGCCCTGAAGGGATGAGGTTTGTCCTCTATTTAATGTCATTAGTGCCGGATCTCTGGGCAATAGGATCTTTTATAGACGTTTAGATTTATAGTCGAGTTTGACTGTTTCTGTGTTCGAGGCTTAGATCTAGAATATAGTCTCATTAGGACCATTCTTATAGCCGTATATGCCTTTAAGAGGGACGAATACACATGGAATATCCCTTTTAATAGATATGCTCCCATCATGCTTTTTATCTACTATGGTTAGGACCTGGATCTCTGGGGAACCGACTGGGATTACCATGCGCCCTCCCCTCTTGAGCTGAGATAAGAGGGGTTTTGGAATATCGGGGGATGCGGCTGTTACGATGATCCTGTCAAAAACCTCTCTCTCTAAAGCAGTGCCAAGGCTGCCATCACCTACTACTATGCTGACCCTCTCTATATGCCCAGACCTCCTGAGATTGTCTCTGGCAAAAATCGCTAGCTGGGGTAATAGTTCTATGCTAAATACATGTCCACAGCCATTCGACATCGGGTCTACGAGCTCTGCTAATATCGCTGCCTGGTATCCTGAGCCCGTGCCCACCTCCAGCACTATATCGCATTCCCGGGGTTCCAGGGCCTCTGTCATTATTGCGACCATATGGGGTGCCGAGATAGTCTGTCCAAAACCTATTGGGAGGGGTCTATCTAGATAGGCGTACTTAGCAAGTTCTCTCGGGACGAAGAGTTCCCTGGGAACGTTCTCGAAGGCCTTTAAGACTCTCCTACTCCTTATATACCCCTCTGCTAATAGGCTATCTATTAGGTCTTTCAGTGTATGTGTGGTCATGTTTTTTCCTTCTAAATCATATGATCTCTGCAAGCCTTTAAGGAGCCCAACCTCATGATCGATTGGAGAAGCTCGATGCTACGGCGTCACCGCTCTATAGAAAGCCATCTGTCGGGCTTTTTCATAGCATATTAGAAGCTCGTTAATAACTGTTTCTTCCCTGTATCTACCGTTGATCCACTCGATAGTATTGATCCTCGTTGATCTCGGATTATTTCTGATCATCCTAGATATGCCTTCATCCTCCACATATCTAGCCAGGCTTGTATCACCCGTGTCAGCTATCTCAGACGCTATGGCAAGGGATCTGATAGCCCTGGCTATAGACACCTCGTCCAAGTTAACAGCAATCCCTGTCCCCTTTTCAGAGCTATGAATATCCATTATTGTTTCCGGGAGACCCCCTACACTAGAGATAACCACAGGGGTCCCCAGCGCCTGGGCCTCTATAGAGACTATTCCAAAGGGCTCATATCTAGAGGGTACAGCGAATACGTTTGAGGAGTATACTAAGGTCTTTCTAAAACCATCATCAAGCTCTCCCCACAGGATCGCTACCCTACCCCATCTCTCGAGAGCCATTCTTGAGATGGCTTCCTCATACTGCTTATCCCCGACGCTCAGTGCCATTATAACTAGGGCAAAGCCTGTGCCGAGGTAATCCATGGATCTTATCAATATGTCAAAACCCTTCTGCCAAGTCGCCCTACCCCCGCTTGTCACGATGATCTCATTCCCTGGGTCAATCCAGCCCGTCTTATTAGCATATTTATTAATAGCCTCTATCACCTTCTTTCTAAGGATCTTTCTGAAGGACGTGCCATAGACTCTCTCAGCGTATTCAGAGACCTCGCTCACGGACCAGTGGGTAGAGTTATGAGCCACACAGGCCTTAGGAGCCATCCATCTCCCAAACCTGCTCAAGATCTCATCCATATAGCCCCAGCTAACAGATGCTATTGCGTCAGCCTCTACTAGAGAGAACATATCCACATTACCATGGGCATCATCCCAAACCTCCCTAGTCTCCCTCTTAATATGGGAGTAGCCATTCCAAACCCTATGAAGGGTGTTGGGCACTCCACACCATTGTTCAGATGCGTAGTGCCACGGGAATGATGGGGATGATATTAGGTGTATCATGTGTAGATGGGGTATAGCATGCCCCATATTCTCAAATGCTATTTTAGCTGCTACACCAGCAATCGCTGTTGCCCAGTCATTTGAGTGAATAATATCAGGCTTCTCATGAGAGCTGTAGATCCAGTGCAGGAGGGCCCTAGCATAGAGGCATGCCTTCTCAGGCAGCTCCGCATATATATCCCATCTATCTATGTATCTCCCTGTCTCGTAATCAAGTCCCTTAAAAGCGATTACCCTGGCACCTGAGAAGCTGAACTCCTCACCGCCTAGACAGTATCTCCTAGAGATACCATCGATTCCTATTCTATAGCCGCATGCCGCGAACCACTCCACACTCTTCATCCCTAGCTTAGCTCTGTGCTCCCCTGATAGGTGTCTCCCATGAGATGGTATAAAGAGTGTGACATCGTATCCCCTCTTAACAAGCCCCGAGACATGCCTGGCAACAGCTCTTCCGAGCCCACCTACGCTTGCAAACTCTTCTAGCTCGAAGCTGAGTATCCATATCTTCCTTATAGCAGTGGGGGCTGTAATCACTTTATTTACCACCATTATACATAGATAGATTCACACCTATTTACCACATATTTATCTCTATTCGTAGAAGTGTGTGATCTCTCTACCTAAAAAGGCGGGCATATGTTTCTCTTTGCCAAGCTCTGTTATTGTTGGTGCTATCGGCTCCAGGGTTTCGATGCCTATATTCATAAATAAATACACTCTATATGGTGTGGAGATGAATGAGTGGTTGAGTGATCCTGCGGAGAGGTTGAGGGTATATTTAAATAGCTTCAAGCTAGTGTTAGAGGAGGCTGAGAAGAGGTTTTCTGGGGGTGCGCGGGAGAGGGGGGTGGTTGAGCTTGCTAGAAGGTATTATGAGGATGCTAGGTATAGCTATGAGAAGGAGGATTATATAACTGGGTTGATAGATATATCGTATGCTGAGGGTCTTCTAGATTCGCTAAGAATCCTTGGTATCACAGAATTTACCTGGAGAAAGGCTAGGGAGCCCGTTGTATTTGTTGGTGGCACTTTTGACATAGTCCATCCAGGGCATGTAGCATTCTTAAGGGAGGCTGCTGCTCTTGGCAGGCTCTATGTTGTTGTGGCTAGGGATAGCAATGTTAGGAGGTTTAAGGGGTATGAGCCCGTTAATAGTGAGGAGGCCAGGCTTGAGGTTGTCTCATCCATTAGGTATGTCTATAGAGCCTTTCTAGGTGATGAGATAGACTATCTTAAGAGTGTTGAGAGGATTAGGCCTGATATAGTTGTTCTCGGCCCTGATCAGTTTATAGATGAGGATACCCTTAGGAGGAGCCTTGAGGGCAGGGGTCTTGCTGGTATAAGGATTGTTAGGCTTGAGAGGAGGGTTGGGGGCTACTCTACATCTAATATAATAAGGAGGATTCTTGATACCAGGTGTAGGTGCTGATGAGCCCCGGTACTCTATACATTGTTGGGCTCGGCCTGTCCCCCGGGCTTGTCTCTCTAAGAGCTATCGAGGTTCTTAGATCCTGTGACCATGTATTCTATGAGGAGTACACCTCAATACCCTCCGAAGGGTCTATAGGGGATATAGAGGCTATTGTTGGTAAGAGGTTTAGGAGGCTTTCTAGAAGGGATCTCGAGGATCTATCTGCTAAGGAGATCCTAGAAAGGCTTAGCGATGGCAAGATTGTGTGCCTTGCAAGCTGGGGGGATCCTATTGCTGCCACAACCCATATCTATATAGCCACAGAGGTTATTAGGAGGGGTTATAGGTATAGCTATATCCCAGGCGTCTCTGCTGTAATAACAGCCCTTGGATACTCTGGCCTCATGGTATACAGGCTGGGAAGGGTTATGACCCTTGTTAGGCCTAGGAGCGCTGACGAGGCTAGGGGGATCTATGAGAGGATCATGGAGACGCTGGGCAGAGGATACCACGTGCTACTACTCCTCGAAATGGATTCTGAGGGTGGGTACTATATGAGGGTCGATGAGGCAGCAAGGATACTCATAGAGATCTCTAGAAGCCTTGGGCATGAGATCCGTGACCTTTTTGGGGTAGCCTTAGCAGGGCTCGGCTCCAAGAACCAGGCTATATGCTACTCAAGCCTCGAAGATCTCTCAAAGACAGCCCTAGAGCCTATACCACAGATGCTAATACTAGTTGGAAGCCTATATTATACTGAGAAGGAGTATATTGATAGCATGGTGAGGAAGCATGGAAAATGCTGGAACCCTATATAGATTGAGACTGATTGGAAGATACATAAAGGGGCTAGGGAGATCAGGAGTATTCCTAGGCATGGATCACTATAGAAAGATCTTCAGAGAGAAGCTTAGCAGAGAGCCATACCCCGGAACCCTTAACATAGAAGCTGAAGGTATAGAAGGATATGAAGATCTCAGAATACTATGCCCACCCCACGAAGAGATAGAGGATATAGAAATAGGGGGAAAGAAATATGGAGGGCTATACATATGGAGAGCCAAGCTTAGAAGCGAGGATATACTGCTCATAAGACCATACAGATCAGCCCACGATAAGAGAGTGCTAGAAATAGTGGCAGTAGAAAAACTATCAGATAAGCTAGGATTAAAAGAAGGAGAACTAATACCAATCGAAGTAGAATGTAGCAAGCAGAACCTCTCGTAGCTTTGCTATGATTAAAAATAAGTAATTATTAATAACAGATCGACTATTTGTAGTTCCAATCTAAGAAACTGACCTCCTCCCCCCAATGGGCGAGGGGAACTCTAGCCCTTTTCATCGGCGGCTCATCGGTTACCGTTTGTCCCTACGCTTCATTTTAATCATTTTGTTTTTATTTATGATCTGGTGTAGGGCTTAGCCCTCAGCCGCCTACCAGCTTGATGATAGGCTGGCCATGGACCTTCTTCGAGCCCAGCTGCACAGGGCCCACATCTCAGCTATCGCCCACCCTTTGGGCATAGCACACATAGGCATGGGAGCATCTACCATATAAAACAATCAATGCATCAATATAAAACATTTCTGTTGACGCAGAAAAGGTTTCAGCTTAAGGGTTATAAATCTTAATCATCGCACTAGAATGGCGAAGCCTATATTTATAAATGATCATATTTTTGGTTTCTTAGATCTTCTTTCTTTGTGTAAGACAAGATTAATAATGGTATGATCTCTACTGAAATTATTGCTGCAGTTATTATGTAAACTGAGACGGGGGATTTCTCCCATAACCATGCAGATGCAAGCGGAGCTGGGAGCGATGCTAGGACAGCTATTGCATTTATGATACCTAATATCCTGCCTCGATATTCTATGTCTGTGTTTTCAGCTATATACTTGTCCCTTGCTAGATTAAGTGGTTCTAACAATGCTAGTGCATCGAGTGATGCTATCGATATGGGAATCGGCGCTAGGGCAAATACCATGAGGAGTGGTATAGCCAATATGCTTATAATTAAGAGTGAGTTAATACTCCCGATCCTTTCAACTGTTGGGCCTGCTATCATAGCCCCCGCGATCGCTGCCATACCACTAACAATATATGCTAGAGCCACATCCTCTGTACCTAGTCCACGCACATCTTTAAGGAAAGGAGCTACGTAGGGAGTCGCTAATGAACCAATAAAGCTGCTGGAGACTATAAATGATATAAAGATCAGCATGTGGGGCGAAATGTGCGGCGGCCTGGGAAATACTTTATTAAGTAAGGGCGATGTGCTTGCTAGAGGCTTATGGGTCTCATATATAAATGTTATAGGTATGAGGGATAAAAATACAATAATAGATATTATCATAAAAGCAATTCTGTTACCCAGAGCTAGGTGTAGATGCACCAATGTGGCATAGCTTAGGAGCGCTAAAGTATTCTCCATAAATATTTTTAGAGATAAGGCCCTTCCACTATATTTAGATAGAACGCTCTCGAGCAATAAGGCTACTTCGGCAGGGCCTCCCATGGCGAGAGATAGCTGGAGCATCGCGACTAGGATAATTATAAACTCTGACGTATACAGTAAGCTGAGAAGCTGTAGTGAAATAGCTATAGTTATGAGAGAGGTTATGATAGCGATCTTTCTCCCATACAAATCGCCAATAAACCCACCTATTAATGGTGATAGAAAACCCGCTATTTTGACAACTATAGCATAGATAGCAACACACCAAGGGCCGCAGACTTCGTAGATAAAAAGTACGAGATAGAAAGTCTTGATATAAGCAAGTGCAAAAACTACCAGTATATCGTGGATTAGATAGAGTACTACATTCCTATTACGCAGCACATCTAGATATTCATGGAGCAACCAAGAAACCTCGCACTAACAAGCATGTGAAAACGGATCTTTCACCATGTACGGAGAATCTATAGCTGCGCAGCATCCCCAACTAGGCTCTCTACCAAGGATATCATCTATCCTAGACTTATGCCTGGGGTCTAAAAGCGTAGTTCTACCCCAGAACCGATATTCTATCCCAGAACTAATAAATCCATAATCTCCCCTTCCTATCAACTCTATTGAAAATCTTTTTATCGATGAGAGGATTGAAACTCTAAACTATAGGGGTTATTAATTTTGCCCCTATGATAATAAGATTGGGAAGAAGAGCCGACCTCCTCAGCACCCTAAAGAGCAGGGTTCCCCGCCCCCTAGGACTGGGGGTTTGAGCTACATCCCTTGAGAGGGTTTAGCCCTGGGCCGGTCTCCGGCCCATTACTCCTATCCCCTCTCGGAGACTCTGAGTTATGGATCTTATCATAGCCTCGGAGACATAGGTTTAATCCTGTATGCCTAGCACCTCTATCGAGTATCGCTAGAGGGTGGCCTCCGAGGCTCACAAGAATCATCATTATCACAAGAAAGACCAGAGGATATAGAGCTTATAAACACCATCCCCGCCCTAAAGGGCGAGACTTTCAGTTGTAAAAAGCTCCCTTATAAATTAAAGTCTCGTTATATAGATGAGTAGGGGTTCAGATAGGCTTCTTCATGCCTATGGAGCTTCTCACCATGAAGCTTCCATGGAATTCTCCCCTCTTGTTGATCTCCTCGATATCTCTTATGATTTCCCTTGCCTCGGCTTCTGATATTAGTCCTGCGTGTATGAATAGTGGGGCTTGATCCACGATGAATGATCTCCAGAACGCCTCTTCATCAAGACTCTTTGCCTCTGCAACA
>JAVVGE010000002.1:0-48194 GCA_032249255.1 Desulfurococcales archaeon
TGGTGAGAATGTAGTTATATTAAGTAGGAGTAGGTCTAAACTTGTAGGCGATATAATAGATAGAGTGATCTACATCGTAGGCGATATATCAAGGTGGGACGTTGTTGCACATATGACCCCTCCCCGCCCTAAAGGGGCGGGGTTTCTATGCTGGGGTCTCGGGTGCTAGCCCCCTGGAGAGGGATTAATGGCTTAACACCATTATGTGTTACCAAGTTGCTCTCTATCCTCTTAGCTATCCTTAACCTGTATCCTAGCCTTCTCGCTATGTTCAGCGCAGCATTTACATCTGCATTGATCTTCTTCCCGGTCTTCCTGCATATATACAGACCTCTATATATCCTCCCGTTCTTATGTTTGTTTCCACATATTGAGCATTCCTTGCTCGTGTAATCTTCAGGGACTATCTCAACCTCTATGCCGTACTCTCTGAATATATCCACGATCCAGAGCACTATCTTCCTATACCACCATATATTCGTGTTATACTTATTACCATTATTCTGTGATAGCATGATCGGGTATCCTATGTATAGCTTCCTAACACCTCTTCTATACAGATCATCGGCTAGGAATCTAATCGCTGTTATGTATAGATGCCTGAGCCTCTCATTCTTCTTATACATAGCATCTAGGTATTTCTCGTGGTAGTAGATCCACGTTGATATGCCTAGCCTTTTGAGTACATCCCCTATAGACTGGTATGTGGCTATCTCCCCCTTCCACCAATAATACTCAGACTTGATAGATCCGCCTTTGATAAGCATCACCGATCCATTAGAGATCACCGCGGCGAATAGGTTGTTAAGACCCATATCCATAAAAGCCTCCTTATCCCCTATGGGATCCCTCTGCTTGATAGATCTAGGATTTATGATCCTGCCCTTCTTATCTCTGTAGTTGGGTTTGACATAGCCTCTCTTATTGGATTTTGGTGGCTCTCTTCCAACCTCTATTGGTACTAGTGCGAACCACCTGCCATTAACATATATTATTTCAAGCCTTCCCTGCTTACCCTCCCACCTGATCCTGCCAATATATCTTATCCTCAGACCGAAATCTAGTAGAACAAGGTAGCCTTCACCCTCGTTTATAGGCTCTAGGTAGTATCTATCACTTCTAACGAATATTATGTATCTCCTTCTTACCTGTGAGCCTGTCCTTCTAATAGCCTGGTGGAGAGACCTTTCTGATATGCGGCATTAGCCTACCCTGTTTCCTCAGATCCAGTTGTTTGAAGAAAGTGCTCCAAGCCTCATCATTCTTCTGAATAACGGCCTGAGCATTAACGCCTAGAACCTCGTTATACTTGTAGTAGTACTTGCTGTTAATCTCATAGTGCTTCTCAGGTGTTAGCTCTCCTTTGAAGAATGCCTGCCTCTTCTCATAGTTAAGCTCGTTGAAAAGCCTGGTACACGTCAAACCGATACCCATTAGGCTCTCATGCTCACTCTCAGATGGCAGCAGTCTTAGCCTAACAGTTCTATGACTGTCCCTCAGCCTCTCTGCTATCTCTTCTCTTAGGGCTTGGAGGGGTCGGGGCGTCTATCCGTGAGTAAGGATCGGGGTATCGTCCCCCCTTGGGTCATCCTTCCAGCACATTCACCCACGGATGAAGACACCCACAACCCCGCAACAAACTACAGCCAGAGGTTTAAAAGCATAATGCTCCAAAGCCCCACCCCGCCTTTAAAGACGAGGTTTTGCTAAGCTTTAATATCAAGATCGAAGGACCCAAAGAAGAGATTCTATTCCAAGCGCCAAGATAGAAATAACCCGGCCAGAAGGACCAGCAACTCTGTGGCCAAAAGCTGTGATGATAAATATTTCAGAGAAGACTTCAGCTGGAGACCTAAATACGATATAAGGAACGCTATTATGGACTTCTTAAAGGAGCTAAGAGAAAAAACAGGTATATATCTATGACTAGTCTCATATATTACTCATCCACTTCTTTTCAGAACTCTAGATATATTTTGTGGAGATCTAGAAATTGACCAAGGCTTATAAGATTAGAGGATCTCGAGACCTGTTTTAGCCAACATATATTAGGCTATTACATGACTATCGATTAATTTAAATACTTCTGGTTGCTTATAAATACTTGATTCATGTATGGAGAAGAAATGTTGGACTTAAGCATATAAGCCTCTAATCCCTACTTATTTCGATGATGAGGTGACGATCTCTGCTAGACCTGGGCGTGGAGAGACCTCGGGAAGCGATGACTTTTGGAGCACCCGAGACTGAAGCCCTTTATGAGGGCTCTGCCCAGAAGGGCTTCGGGGTCTCAATCCTAGCCCTAGATGGGAGCCCCTTTCTGCTGGGCTCCACAGCCACCCATGAAACCACAGGGGTATCCAAAACCCTGTGGGGGAGGTGGAAGTCCCCCAATGCCACAGGGATATAATAACATCCCTGTGGATCAAGAATCAAAACAATCCAAAACAAAAGAATATCAATAACCATCAATGATCATCGGGGGACAAGCGGAAGCGCTATGGAACTAGATATTGGATCGCTTCTAAGATCCAAGGGATAGGGTGGTATGCTACATAAAAATAGTTTTCTGAGAGAAAGTCTGTCTAAAAAGGGATAAGATTTATGAGAGATTATTAAGAAAGAGGATGTTAGAAGTTAAAAAGCAAAGATCTGAAGACGAATGAAGTAGTTTTCAAAATCACTATAGATCTTGTACGTAGATCTTACTAAATTCTATTTATATTGTGGCTATATAACTACATTTAATGGAAGAATTTATGGAAAAAGCTTCTTGGGCTAATAACTTCAGGAGATCCATAGCACTTTTAATAATGTGGATAGCCATATATATAACTACTTCAGCGATCTATAATGGTTTCCTAGTTCCTTTCTTAAAAGACTATACTACTGATATATCGCCCTATTCTAGCTATGTGAACATAGGGGTGGCACTTCTATTTGGCTATATGATCGTTAGATCTTTATCAAATTCTATATACTGGTCTCTAAGAGCTAGGTATGATCGTCCTCAGGCATCTGCAGTAAGAAGCGTGATCCAGGTCGTAGGACTAGGAGCCCTACTAGCAGGAATAGCAGGGGGCGTTGCCGGTGGAGCCGCGGGTGTCGCTTTGGGAGGCTTTATAGGAATCGTTGTTGGGTTTGCATCACAACAGATCCTAGGTCAGGCCGTTGCAGGGCTATTTATACTATTGGCAAGACCAGTGAGTATTGGAGACGAGGTCTCGATCGCTGGAGAGTCTGGGAGAATAGAAGATATAACATCCCTTTTTATAGTAATAAGAAAGAGCGATGGATCTATAGTATTGATACCCAACAATATGGCTATCGGAGCAAAAATATATATTATCAAAAATATACCGGATCTAAGGGATAGTTGGCTTAGAGACTCTATTAGGGTCTTTCAATCTAATTATACTAATTAGATCCGTCTAACGCTTTTTAAGCAGAGCTTCCTCCCTAGCGTTTCTTCTTTATCATAACGCAAGGGCCTCTCCCTCAGGAAGGAGCTGTATCTTTTTTCATGTTAATAAGAATGTTTTTATACCAGTTTGATATCTAGGCTTAGGCTTATAATCATTCAATCCCTACCATATTTGATGAGCCGAAGCACTATATGGGGGTTATGCCCAGAAGGGCTTCGGGGTTTCTATCCTAGACGGGAGCCAGTGCCGCTGGGCTCGACAGCCCTTCCGAGAAGCCTCCCATGGAATATAACCCGGGAGGTGAAGTGGAGGGAAGCCCGCGAGATGATCTACTATAGAATTGAAAGAGGAACAAGCGGACAAGAGAAAGCGGATTATTAGGGTTTAAAAGGATCCTAATAATTAGGGTCGGTGCATTGACTGATAGGGAGGATCTATGCATACTTTATAGGAGAGTTTTAGAGGATCTCATGAGGATCCATTCAATGAGGAATTATGTAGATAAGAGGGGAGGACTTACGTCAGAAGGAAGAGCCTATCTCGCCACCATAGCAAGATATATGGCTAAAAACAGGCTTAGGTGTATAGAGATACTTTGGGAGCTGAGGGATAGGCTTGATAAGATTGAGAGTTTATATCAATGTATTGAGAACCATATACAGAAATGTCCTGAAAAGACTAGATCAGAGCATCGAAATATAATAAATATAGATCAACCGAAGATCATATCTTAATATTCCAATGGCGTTTGGATATAGAGACGAAAGAGTTTGATGACTAGCTTACAATCGAGAGTGAGAGCCTAGTCCCAGACAATATAATAGCAGTGAGAAGCTCCTGATCCTGCAGAAGCTGGGGCTCTTGAGCCGAGGATTATGTTCCCAGTGTGGGGGACAAGCAGATGCATATGTGTTGAGAGGATCGTATCAGCTCTTCTCTTCAAGGCTCCTTGGCCTATATATTGCTAATGAAGCTGAAAGGATCAGTGCCATGATCGCTGGCACTAGGTATGGTGAGTATAATGTGAGGTCTCTAATGGATATGGAGACCTTCTCGGTTAGGTATCCTGAGAGCGGGGATCCTATTGCCACACCTATAAGGAGCATAGAGCTATATATTGCTGAGCTAGTACCCCTAGCTGGGCTTGGAACGTTCACGGCTATCTCAGAGGAGGATACTAAGATCATGGCTAGCGCAATGCCGTTAAATATAGATGATACATATCTAGCCGATTCAGCTAACGATGTTGCTAGGATAGCCATTGAGAGTACTAGGAAAAGGGCTCCGAGGAAAAGAACCCTGTACCTACCTATCCTCTCAATTAAGAACCCTGCCAGGATGTTTATAGGCAGCGCCGTGACAGTCGCTATAGCCATATATATACCTGTCGCAACACCACCCATCCTCTCTGTAAAGCCCATATACTTAATGAGATTCGGTGAGAGGGAACCTGTTATGGCGCCTATCCCCATATATAGGATGAAGGCTGAGAGATAAGCCGGGATCAGGGGTGCCCACAAACCCCTTAGCTGTGAAAAGCTGACCCTCCCCCTCTCTGGAGGAAGCCTATAAAGCTCTCTGGTAAATATTGTGGATATCAAGCCAACTAGCATAAGTATTGATAGGAGCTGGAATATCGGTTTAAAGCCCAGCCTCGAGACCATCAGAGATGCTGTTGAAGAACCCAGTATAATCGCTATCGAGATGAAGAGCCAATACAGACCAATATACCTACCTATCCTCTTACCATGGATAGCCTCTCTAAACATTGATATTGAGGCTGGGAAAACACCTGCATCGAATATCGCGTGCATAGATCTTGCTATAATTAGTTGCTGCACATTAGAAGCCAAGCTATACATATATAGAGAGAGCGCGTCGCCCACAAAAAGAGGTGCCAGAACTCTCCTCCTCCCAAGCCTATCTATCACATACCCCATAGCTATCGTAGCCGGAATAGCTATAGCGGAGTAAAGACCAGTAACAAGCCCGGCTTCGAAATCGCTTGCCCCTAAGCTCTTAGCATATGAGGATATGATAGGCGCTATGAAGGAGGTATCTACGAGGGATAAAAATGCTATCACGAGGAGAGGAGCAAGACTGATCCTCTGAATAGCTATTTTCATCAAAACCCTATTCAGAGGGGCTAGAATATGTATTAAGAATTGTGTAACCCTTTGTAACCCTGATCAGATACAATATCTAATGTGTTCTAGCACCATGAATACTGCTAATATCTACCCTTACTAGGAAGAGTATACATAGAGCCCAGCACCTTATCCTAGTCCTTCCCAGCTTCTTTAAGATCTTTACCAGGACTCCCAGCTTTGGCACCTTAAAGACTGTCTTTATCATACCCATATACCCTGGAAGATCCCGAGGCGCTATAGCAGCTACTATCCCCATTATCAGGAACATATATATTACTTCAACTAAGAGAGCCCCCAACGTATCTGGCCTCCAGAAGTCTAGAATCACTAAAGCTTGCTTACTCACTCTAGCCATCATCATCACAGATCTCACCATATCTCTTACATCCCTTAACATGAAACCAGCCATCACAGTATTGAAAGCACCATCCCTGAAAGGTATATACTCCACATAGCCCTGCACAACATCTACCAAGGGGTTTTCCAAACCGCTTCTCAGAATCGCTAGGAATTCTGGGAGAGGCTCTAACGCGACTACGTAGTCTGCTATGTGGTTATCAAGAGCCTCCTTAGCCATGACCCCGGTTCCTGACCCTACATCCAGGATCCTTCCTGGCTCTACTCTCAATATAGCCTCTCGCCTAAACCTCTTCTCAAGCCCGAGCGTAAGGATCTTGGAGGTCTTATCATAGCTCCTAGCAACTATGCTGAGGGATCTTAGAAGATCTTGGAAATCCTCGCTTCTTCCAATAAGTTTCCTCACTCTCCCGCGCTGGACTACTAGGACCTGAAGAAGTTATCTATGAAGACAACATGCTTGATCTCTGGGAAGTATTTGAATATGTCATCCGACACTGCTTTCTTGAATAGCTGTAGATCCTCTGCAAGGATAACCTCCTCAGGAGTCTCGATCTCCACTCTAAACATGTCCTGGGAAATTCTCACCACAAGCTTTTCTGCCGATAACCTCCTAGATCTTCTGAGCATGAGGTGCTTGATCTTCTCCACAGGATCCTCAAGCTTCCTAATAACCTTATAGGTGAACACAAGGGTCTTGCCGGAGAGAGGGTGGTTAAAATCTACAACAACCCTTCCACCAGATATGCTCTTAACAATACCAACAGACCCCCCAATCTCAATAGCCTTTCCAGGCTCGGGAACTATGTTTAGCTTTGCAAGCTCTCTAAGGCTGAGGATCTTAACTCTATTGGGATCCCTATCCCCATAAGCCTTTCCAGGCTCAACCTCAATTGTTCTCTCCTCGCCAACCTCAGAGGAGGCTACCGCCTCCTCAAACCCCTTGACGTATCTACCTTCACCAACGATCATGAGTTTCGGACCATATACCTCGCCCTCCCTATAGATACCACTATTCTTAGCAACCTCCTCGCTGGTGGTCTCTATAACTTCACCCGTATCCTTAACCCTCACAGTATACTCAACTAAAACGAAGTCCCTCTCTTTTAGCGGCATTCACCGCACCATATTATTAATCAACAAATCGCTCCTATAAGCACCTATAATCCCCTTCAAAGAGAAAAACCTCAGGCAGGTAGAATAGGGATCAGATAACTATCTATGGCGATGCTGCTCCTCTTTCAATTCTATAGTAGATCATCTTATTTGTGCATCGGCTTAGAGAGCTCTAAACACTATTGCAACCTGAGAGCTCCCACATATCCAGCACATAGTATGACCTTCTCCCCGTCCTGTAGGGAGAGGCTCTCAGATGTAAAAACCAGTATGAGTGATCAAGGATATTAGGTCTTCATCTGTTAGAAGAAGTTAGTTATATGATCATTAGTTACTTAGTTATTCAGCACTTATTATAGCTATACTTTTCTCAATACTCTCCCGATTAATTCTTTCGCCTTTGCATCGATTCTCTTGTCTTCCTCTTCATATCTATAGTAATTTATTAGATTATAGAATTCTGTTCTGGTCATTAACATTTCTAGATCATTTCTCTGTGTTCCCTTATCCCTGATCACCTCTAAGATCTTTTTAGAGGCCATCATACTCGCTCTGAAGGTCGTCGCAGGGAATATAGCTAGTTTATAGCCCAGATCCCCTAGCTCTTTAACGCTTAGAAGCGGGGATCTTCCGAACTCCGTCATGTTAGCCATTAGAGGGGCCTTTACTTCCTGCGCGAACCTCCTGAACTCTTCAATACTCTCCAATGCCTCGGGAAATATAATGTCTGCCCCTGCCTCGACATAGACCTTGGCCCTCTCAATAGCGTCTTCTAACCCTGTAACGCCTCTAGCATCTGTCCTCGCTATTATGAGGAACTCATCGCTTCTTCTGCTTTCTACAGCCATTATTATCTTTCTAACCATCTCATCAACTGGAACAACTTCTTTACCAGCTAGATGCCCGCACTTCTTCGGGAGAACCTGGTCCTCGATCTGTATCGCTGAGGCCCCAGCATCCTCAAGAACCCTCACAGCTCTAGCCACATTTATAGCCTCCCCGAAACCTGTGTCTGCGTCCACTATGAGCGGGATCGTGATCTTATCAGCTATATATTTCGTGAACATAGCAACCTCGGAAAGGGTTATAACCCCAAGATCTGGAAGGCCTAGAAGCCCTGTAAGCGCAGCCCCACTTAGATAGACAGCTTTAAAGCCGAGTCTCTCAGCTAGCATAGCTATTGATGGTGCATAAACCCCTGGCACCGGGATTGATTCATCGCTTTTAAGAAGTTCTCTCAAGCCCCATCTAAGTCTCGACACAAAAATCACACCCCATAATACTTAGTTTTATAGAAGAAAATAAGAAAATAATAAGAATATTTATTACCACGCTCCCGATCTCAAGGATTTCTTTAGGGCTGGACTAGATCTGGATCTGGGATTTCCGAGCTAATCCAATACATGGGTTTGTATCCTCTATTCATGGTAATTGATCGGTAATTGACTGCTCTAATATATTTTTCCTTTAAATAACTATACTTGGTGGAGCTTTGGGTGTAGATCTCAAGGAGCTAATCCCTGAAAAGGCTATAAAGTATATAAGCGATCTTAGGGAGCTATCTGGAAAGGTAATAGCCATAGACGCCTACAACGCGCTATACCAGTTCCTCTCAGCAATTAGGCAGCAGGACGGCACGCCTCTCATGGATAGTAAGGGCAGGGTTACCAGCCATCTATCAGGCCTCTTTTACAGAACCATAAACCTAGTAGAAGCTGGTATAAAGCCTGTATATGTGTTCGATGGAAAGCCGCCGGAGCTTAAGAGTGCTGAGATAGCTAGGAGGAGTATTGCTAAACAGAAGGCTGAGGAGAGATTAAGAGTAGCTAGGGAACGTGGTGATGAAGAGGAAATGAGGAAATATGCCCAGGCCGCCTCAAGGCTTACTAACGAGATGGTTGAGGCCTCTAAAAAGCTTCTAGAGTATATGGGTATTCCATGGATACAGGCGCCATCTGAGGGCGAGGCTCAGGCTGCGTATATGGTTATAAAGGGTGTCGCCTGGGCTAGTGCAAGCCAGGATTACGATTCACTCCTATTTGGCAGTCTAAGGCTTGTTAGAAATCTAACTATTAGCGGTAAGAGGAAGCTACCTGGCAGAGATCTATATGTTGAGCTCAAACCAGAGCTCCTAGATCTAAATACAATCCTAAAAGCATTGGAGGTAACGAGGGAGCAGCTAATAGAGATAGCGATCCTCATAGGGACGGACTATAATCCAGACGGTGTAGAGGGCATCGGGCCAAAGAAAGCATACACTCTGATCAAGAGCTACGGAGGTCTTGAAAAAGCTCTCAAAGCGCTTCCAGGTGCTAGGTTCCCAACAGATCCCAAGGAGATCAAAAACATATTTCTTAACCCCCCAGTCGCTGACATACCTAGGCTTGAGTGGAGAGCTCCTGACAGAGAGAAAGTTATTGAGATCCTTGTCGAGGAGTACGAGTTCTCAAGAGATAGGGTAGAGAATAATCTTGAGAGACTATTAAAAGCATTTTCAAAGACAGCCTCAGCTAGGGGGCTTGATAGGTGGTTTGGATAAGGCTTAAATATCTCAAAAACACATAAGCTTATGAAGAGCATATCAAAAGAGCTGGAATATGATGAATGTAGCCCGCTATTATGAATCGTGATTGAACTTGATCCCTCTGATATATTCAGGGAGTACGGTATAGATGTTGAGCTCGTGCCTGAAGATTACACAAGCAAGGGCTCAATATGCAGGGCAAGACATAAAAACAAAAGGATATATAGAGGGCTGTATGAATGCAAGAAAACCGGGAGGAAGATCAATGCAGATATTAATGCAGCACTAAACATAGCAAGAAGACTGGGACACAGGATAAGAATAGCTAGGAAGATTGAGAGCTACTTGGTAACTCATAACGGGAACAAGCCATTAATCCCTCACCAGAGGGCTAACACCCAAGACCCAGAGGTTCGAAACCTTGCCTTTCAGGACGGAGAGGTGTCATAGGGCAAACCTAGCCATTAAAAATAGGGAAGGACCATATATTTATACTAAAGTGTATTAATAATAATACCTGTTTCACCTAGGGTTAGGGCTGATCCTTTTTACGCTAATAGGAATGTTTTTATATTAGTCTGTTATCTTGGCTTAAGCTTATAAGCACCTAATCCCTAGCTATTTTAATGAGAGGTGATACCCCAATGTGCTTTGCATATGAATATCCTCGGGATGCTATGATGCTTGAGCTCCCGAGACCGAAGCCCTTTATGAGGGCTCTGCCCAGAAGGGCTTCGGGGTTCCAAGCATAGATGGAGGCCCGGTGCCGCTGGGCTCCACAGCCACCCACGAACACATAGAGATCCCAAGATCTCTTTGGGGGAGGTGGAAGTCCCCCGATGCCACAGGATCAAAACCCTGTGGATCAAGAAGCAAAGCAACACCAAAACAAGAGAAAATCAACGACAATCAATAACCATCGGAGGACAGGTAGCAAGCCAAGCTCTGATATTTATTAATGTTTATAGGGAGTTGAGCTATACTCAACATAGGATAACGAATGAACGATCCCTCGGGGAGCATTCCCAACTATAACGGAAATATTCTACCGCTAAATCTAAAGGAGGCATCTCTGCCTCTCAGAGAGGTTAGCATGCGATGACTGATATAGTATTTTATGCTATTGGAGCATCCGTCGGGATCTTGTTCGGTGTGCATGACGTTATTATAAGAGGTTCTAAATCTGGGATGGATACACATGTGATGACAACGCTCTCGCTAGTATCTGGATATCCCTTGGTTCTCTGCTTCTCTCTAGCATTCTGGGGCTTCAAGCCTATATCTATTCAGTCGATTCTGCTATATATGTTGGCTGGGTTTATGAATTTCAGTGTTGGAAGATCCTCCCTCTACATAGCTATAAGAAGCATTGGGGCCAGTGGAGCCAGTATATTGCTTACACTCAGCATAGTGATTGGGGCTATTCTTGGGCTCGCGGTCGGTGAGAGGATCTCTTTATTGCAGGGCCTTGGATCTGCGATGATCTTTGCCTCATCCCTTCTAATAGCGTGGGGAGGAGAGTTCAGAAAAGATCCCAGGGGGATTGTGTCTGGATTAATAGCCTCTGCAGGCCTTGCCCTAGCAGTCTTCACAAGTAGACTTGGAAATATATACGGGGGTGATCCATTTGCAGGTGTCTTGATAGCATATAGTGTTGGCCTCGTGACAGAGGCTAGTCTTTCGAGGGGTTTTGGAGTATTGGCCGGTCTCGATAAGGGGTCTTCGATGGTCATAGCTGCCGGGCTCATATCGGCTCTCGGTCAGGTGGCTAGGTACTATGCCTTAGTGCAGTTAGGAACTAGCGTGGTTGTGCCCCTCCAGAATATTCGACCGGTTATTGCTACATCGCTGACCCGGATCTTTTCTAGGAGAACTATGGAAGATCCTGGTGTAAGGGGCTATATAGCTGCTGTGATCGCTTTTATAGGCGTTATTCTCATGACTTCTTAACAAATTAAAATTAATATGAATCTATGGATATATATCTAGTTATTTCCCCAGTGAAAATATATCTTAGGAGCTCTAAATGAATAACTGTCCCATAACAAAAGCCTGGAAGATCCTTGGCAGGCCATGGAGACTTGTTATAATAGAGAGGCTTCTATCTAGCCCAAAGACCTTCAACGAGTTGCTAGAGAGTATGCCTGGGATCAGTACTAGAACTCTGTCAAAGGCGCTTAAAGAGCTTAGAATGGCTGGGCTTGTGGAAAGAGTGTGCGATGGTAAGAGGCACTACTATGCGCTAACAGATGCAGGTAGAGATTTAAAGCCTGTTATAAGGGCTTTGAAGGTATGGAGCGAGAAATGGATCTCAAGCCAGCCCCTATCTGAGGGTGAGGCAGCTGGGCATAGATCCTCTCCTATGGTGAGCAGCAATTGAAAACGCGTTTATATTTATAGGCTCCATAGCCTTCTATAGCTATGAGGATAATGCTAAGGCTTAGGGATCCCGAGTGGCTCTCAGAGTCAGTATCCTGGGGCCTCGCACTCGCCTCTCTGATGGCTGTTTTCAACGGTTTCTCAGACATAAAGGGGCTGATACAGCTGGGTTCTATCCCATCCTACTTAATAGCTATAGTAATAGGTTTCACGCTTCATGAGCTAGCACATAGATATATAGCATCGGCTAGAGGATGCCAGGCCAGGTTCATACTATCATCGCTAGGGATCCTCTTAACAACTATTTTCGGTCTATTCTCCTCCCTCCTATATCTCCTAGGATCTAAAATGCCTTTTGTTATTGCCGCGCCAGGCTACATCGGTATTAGATGTAGCTATTGGGGCGTTAGAACGATCTTCGGAGGTACTACAAGCGAGGGTCTCATAGCAATGGCAGGACCTGCAACAAATATAATCATCTCAATAGTAGGCTTAGTAGGGGCCAAAGCCTTCCTAGCACTATCAATACAAACCCTATACCATGTCTTTATAGCCATTAAATACGTAAATAGTGTTTTAGCAATCTTTAATTTGATCCCGATACCCCCTCTAGATGGGTATAAAATAGCTAGATGGAACCCCCTTATATATCTAACCATGCTAATCATAGCCCTAATAATAATGGCACTATAAACACCAAAATCTAACTAGAACTAGAATTATTCAGAATAAGCAGAGACCAAATTATATGAGAAAACAACACTCCATGCTCGCCCCTTGATGGCCTTTGATTGTCATTGATTTCTTTTGTTTTAGTATTACTTCTTGATCCACAGAGTTTCTATAGCATCTCTGTGACCATCGAGGGATCACCACCTCCCCTACAAAGACCTAAGGATCTCTATGGGCTCATGGGTGGCTGTAGAGCCCAGTGGAATGGGACACCCATCTAGGGCCATGTCTAGAAACCTCGAAACCCTTATAAGCACACCCTTCAAAGCACCCTGATATATTCCGTGCCTCAGTTGCCTAATTCCTATACCTATATACCTATATCTAGCGATCATAACCCTTATATCTTCCCCGGAGATCCTCTCAATAACTATTACTCCTCTCATCCTTAGGGCATCCCTTACTATCAGGCTTGCCCTGTTTTCAGGAACCCTACTCTAATTAACTCCATGTTAGATCACCACAGCGCTTAAATATCCTAAAAACCAAAACAATATTCGGGGCCTGCCAAAAAAGAGACAAAGCCTATATGATCTACTATAGGACTGAAAGAAAGATAGAGAGATAGAATTAAAATAATTTAATGATGAAAAAATGTTCTGAGGTGTGATGTGTGGAGACGGCTCTGAATATGTGAGCTTACCTCGACCTGAAGGCGGGGAGAGGTCAGAGTTGTGAGAAAGAGATATGTATATTGATTAGGAATGATAGGCATCATCTAGAGCCTATTAGCAAGAACGAGGGATACATAGTACTTGAAGACTTTGATCTCAGGATAAGGTATGTTAGTAGGATTAGGTGGGAGGGTAAACAAGGAGGACTAAAGATCATTTATAAAGCTAGTAGGTGGTCTACCTACATACCTATAGAGGTTGGCGAGGGGCCAGATAGATCAAATAAGAAGGGCTATATAAAGCCCATATACGGTGATGAGGAAGAGAGGAAAAAGAAGGACTGTATCCTTTTTCATGATAGTAGAATGCTTTTATATTATTTCATTATCAATTAATGGTTGGAGTGGAGGTTTAGGGGCGAACGATGTCCAGAGTTAATGGCTAGGAGGAGGAAAAAGAGGGATAAGAAGTGGATGTAGGTTGCAAAGCTAGGAGATAGGATCTTTGTTAGTAGAACCGCTGTTCTGCCCTCAAAGCAATTATCTAGGAGGGGTTCAGGGCATTAGAGGAGATCGTGAACATATATAGCAAGATGCTTGGAGATGTGCTTCCCCACGCATCTAGGAATATTATTGGGAATTCAGAGGCGCTCAGTATGCAGAGCAAGGCATAGGAATGGAAGGATATATAGAGGGCAGCAATACATGTGTAGAAAGACTGGGAAGAAGATCAATACAGACATTAATGCAGCGCTAAACATAGCTCGTAGGCTAGGCCGCAGGTAAGGATAGCAAGGATAGCTAGGAAAATAGAGAGCCATTTGGTAACGCATACTAGTGTTAAGCCATTAATTCCTCATCAGGGGGCTAACACTCGAAACCAGGCAATAGAAACCCAGCCCTTAAGGGTGGGGGAAAGGTCGTTTTCTCCTCTTTATTATCTGTCTTAATCTCTATGATCATAGTGTTTATAGAATACTCTGCTCTTTATAACCTCTTTGGGAAACCTACTTAGCGGATGGCGAGGCTGTATCTAGATGAAGAATGCGTGGATTCCAACCGGTTCTACATATACGGTCGAATCTAGACCTGTAGCGACCATAGCCCTTATAGTCATTAACGTAGCTATATACCTTTTAACTAGCTACACAAGTTTCTTCTTATCTATAGATAATAATATTTTATGGCGATATGGCTATGTCCCTGGGTATATGTATGTCTCTATCCCTGAGGCTATTATGAGGATAGTAACTTCTATGTTTCTTCACGCAGATCCCCTACATATATTTTTCAACATGTACTTCCTCTACTTCTTCGGAAAGGCTGTTGAAGGGGTTATTGGTTCAGGAAGGTATTTGATCCTATATATAGTCTCCGGCTTCTGGGCAGGCTTCCTACATACAGCCTCCACAGGATTCCAGGGAGCGTCTTCAATATCGATACCGGCTGTAGGTGCCTCAGGGGCTATAAGCGGTATTCTAGGATCATTCCTCATTCTATATCCAACGACAACTCTATCTATGTGTTTCTTCTACATAGTTTTCCCCCTATGCGGGACATTCAGAGCATCGACATTCCTCCTCTTCTGGTTCGCTATCCAGGTTATCTACGGCTATCTAAGGCTTGGTGGCGTAGCATTCTTTGCCCACGCAGGTGGATTTATAGCTGGCATAGCACTTACATGGCTCCTGGGCAGCGACATAGTTAAGAGGTTCAAGACATCAACATACTGGCTAACCCCGGTTCCTTGGAGTCTCACTTCACAAGGCGAGGGTCTGGGTGTGGCTCAAAAGGCTGCCCTCACGGTGCTATTAATATCGGTTCTAGCTATGGCTGGATACTCCTATTTTCAGGGGATCATGTTAGATAGATCCCAGCTAACATATCTCGTGGATGTAAAGATAGGAAGCGCCCCCACGGATCAGCTATATAGCACTTCGCAAGCCACCCTAATAGTGTCTAGAGATATTTCAGATTTTTCTATGAGCCCTATAGGGGATGACCTATCCAGGATACTGATCAACAGGTTCATAGCCTCAGGGATACTAATCAATCCTAGAATGGCTGGAACCACCGAGATTATAAACGCTAGTTATAGCGTGGTAGTGAGAGATGTAAGGATCCCCTTCACAATATCTGCTAGAGTAAGCTACGACAGAAACGGTATAATATCACTCTCCGAGGGCTCTTCATATACCTACTCTGTTATATGCGATGTTACATGTAGACGGGGAGAACAGCTAATATATCCTTGGTTCATGCTCAGATCCTATGGACCTATATCAATCACAGAGCTGATCCAACTATCACTACTACTATCAACACTAATGATCATCCTCAGCCTCTATGTAGTTCTAACCAAGGACAAAGAGCTATCCTTAAGCCTGTGAGCTTACCCCACCCTTAAGGGCTAGACCAGGCTACGATATTTATGGGGCTTCTCCTCCCTAGGGGACCTTGCTAAGCCATCGAAAAACCTCTGCTCGGCCTTGTAAAAACGATCCCCAATCTGCTGCACCGCCTGCGAATAGATCTGCTGATAATCCCTATCATGCTTTCTTAGATCTAGTGCTAGTTGTCCCAACTCTGTTGGTGTTAGCTCCTTTCCATCTCTTTGGTAGAAGTATATGTCTGCCCACCGCAGAGTGTTATAGATCTCACATACTAGAATCAGCCGGGTCTTTAACGCCCCCAATGTCTGTCTATCAGTATATGCCCTATACCTAAACCTTACGGCTGGCATTAACCAAATATAGCAAAAGGGATTTAAAAGGCAAAAACACTATCACCTCAGAGAGGCGATGTTTCAGTTATATAAAATAGAGGTATTTAAATGAGGCTCTTAATACCTTTTCTCTTAGATCTATCCAGTGGCATCTAGTTAACTTATTCTTGATGGATTAAGTTTAGGTTTTATTGCATTTGGCAGGCTTTCACTGCCCCGCTGCATCATCTGCATCCACCCACTCGTGGTGACCCCAACCCCAGATCCACCCTTATAGAGACCTCCGGTTAATCTCTATGGGTAAACCGCTTGTCCCCCGATGATCATTGATGGTTATTGATATTCTTTTGTTTTGGATTGCCTTGCTTCTTGATCCACAGGGTTTTTAGCCCTGCGGCATCGGGGACCTCCACCTCCCCCAAAGAGATCTATGGATCTCTATGGGTTCATAGGCGGCTGTGGAGCCCAGCGGCACGGTGCTCCCATCTATGCTTGGAACCCCGAAGCCCTTCTGGGCATTGCCCTCATCCAGGGCTTCAGTCTCGGGTGCTCCAAAGGTCATCGCTTCCCGAAGTCTCTGCACGCCCAGGTCTAGCAGAGATATCACCTCATCATCAATACACTTATGAACTGGATGATTATAAGCTTAAGCCAGACAACAAACAAATATAAAAACATTCCTACCACCATGAAAAAGGATACAGCCCATATTCTTTAACTAAAATTCTGTAAATTAAGTCCGATAAGCACGTAGAGATAGCAAAGAGATATGGGCTGGACAGGCATATGACATCAGCTTATGTGATAGCCTTAAAAGGCCTCTCACATAGACATATGAAGAATACTAGCACCATGAAAACCGATCGACTCCAGAGACCTATACAATATCCGGCAAAAATATGCTACACCTATGAAGTAGAGAAAGGGTCTTCCAGATCTATGCCCTCATAAGCTAGCATGTACCTGTAATTCGTATTGGCGTTCTATCCCATCCACTTCTGGAGGCTATGTATGTCTTGTAGAAATCCACACTCAACTCTATGAAGTAGTCATGGAGAGATCTAACTGTAACAGTATATGGCTCTTTTCCTGGTTCCATATAGATCACATCAATGACAATGTCACCAACACCTTCTATATGAGTTATATGGAGTAAGTATAGGGCGAAGGCGACATTTCTCATGGTGAAAGCTATTTTAGCTCCTGGCTGTGCGGATATGTTAAAGAGCATTCCAACGGCTCCAACTCCTAGGAAATCTGTCGAGTTTTTATACATATAGCCCTCAACCTGCTTAGATAGTGTGTCTGCGAAATATAGTACTGTGTTCACTCCATTTATTCTGAGACATATTATGTTCCAAGATACCTCCCCAGATGGTCTTTCAGCTCCTCTGGACCCGGTATCTGTATGATCTGGATTGCTATTATAATAAGTCATAATAGAAAGAGATACTACCGCTATCAATGTAATTAAAATATAAATATATATCTTAAGATGCATCCTATACTCACCATATATTCAGGGCCTTGTTTGACTAGGTTTTCTCCTCCAGGACCGATCACTGAGAGATCTTATCCAATAGCTCCTCTAGCTTGGGCATGCCTTCCTGAGCCCCCTTTCTAGTGATCTTTATAGAGGCACATGTAATCCCGATCCTAACTGCCTCTTCAACACTCCTGCCCAAAGCTATTGCATAGGAGTAGCACGCTGTGAATGAATCACCAGCTCCAGTCGTATCAACAACCTTCTCTGGTCTTGTTGTTGGTATAATAGTTATTGATTTGGAGGCCTTTGTATAATAAGCAGCTCCTTTCTCCCCCAGAGTTATAACTACGTTCTCAACTCCTTTCTTAACTAGTTCCCTGGCTATTGTCTCTAGACCTTGTTCATCTAAGCCTTCTCCGAGATCCATGCCGAGGATCTTGCAGGCCTCTACCCTATTAGGGACTATTGTATGAACCCTCTCCAAGATCTCATTGGGGATCCTCTTAGCTGGAGAAGGTGTTAAGATCAGCTTAGCACCTATATCGCCAGAAACCCTGGCGATCCTAGCTACGGTCTCGACCGGTATCTCAAGCTGAGACAATACAACATCGGCCTTACCAATAGATCTAAGGGCGTTCTCAGCATCCTCAGGCTTAAGAAGTCTATTAGCTCCCGGTGCCACAGCGATCATTGTTCCCCCATATCTATTTACTAGTATAAAAGCCGTACCAGTATGACTCCTATCAGTTCTCCTCACATAGTCAACTGCAACCCCATTTCTCCTAAGATTCTCAATAGCCATATCCCCAAAACTATCAGCACCCACGAGGCCAACCATATATACCTTAGAACCTAACCTAGCAAGGCCAACGGCTTGGTTAGCCCCTTTTCCGCCAAAATGGATCTCGAATACACCATCACTTACTGTCTCATCAGCGCTTGGAAATCTCTCAAGATAGATCATGAAATCCACATTTATACTCCCCACAACAATAGCTATTACCATTATTAATCCTCTAGCAAATATTATCTACAGACCCTTATACATAGGGATATCAACAAACACCATGATCTCAGATATCAGCATATAAAGCTCATCTCTCGGAACTGAAGGCAGTGTCTCTAATTCTCTTGATCTCTATCAATGAATCCTTCTACAGAGGCTAAGCGATTCCAGATAGATTGAGATCTAAACATACTCCCATATATTACATATGTTTCAATGCAAACCAATATTAATAATCCCCTTTATAAGTATTATTATGGATACATATGTCAAGTTCGCAGATCGAGGAAAGAAGAATCCAGGAGATAAGAGGATCATATGTTCTATACCTTCCTAAGGAGTGGTGTAAGGATCTTAATCTTGGGAGAGGTTCTAGAGTTCTTATAAAGAGGATCGGTTCCAAACTAGTCATCGAGCCCTCCGAGACGCTTAGTATCAGGCTATATTCAGACGTTGATCTAGATAACATAGATGAGGGCTCTATATATCATATATTGATTTCCCTCTACATATCAGGAGCCGAGCAGATTAAGCTTGTCTATAGGAAGCCTCTCTCAAGCGAGTTGAGGAAGAAGATATACTCATATGTTAAGCATATGCCCGGTTTCAGTGTTTTTGATGAGGCGAGGAACTTCATAGTGCTTAGAGAGGTGAGGAGGGGATATGAACTCAACACCGTTGTCAGGAGGATCATGTTCAACGCTAGATCCCTTTTCGAGCAAGTCATAAAGATCTACTCAGATGCTCAGGCAGAAGAGGATCTAGAGGAGCTGGATAGTGAGATAGATACCATTAGAAGGGAGGCCGAGAGGATCTTCAATGTAATGCTTACAAACCCAGAGACAGGAAGAGATACGAAGCTCCTCCAGAAATCATATATCATGGTACAGATAGCAAGACTTATCGAGAGAATCTCTGATCATTTAACTGCAATTGCAAAATATATAGACGATTCCAAAGAAGACAGACCTAAGATCTACTCAATGCTAAAGGAAATGTATAGCTACTATACAATGATCGATGAGATGATAAAACTAAACCTCCAAGACGAGGTTAGTAAAAAGGAGAAGGAACCCCTTAAAAAGGTTATATCAAAGCTCGTAGATCTTATAGAGAGTAAGAAGAAAATCCATGATATGGTGTATGAAGCAGGTCTCAGGAGAGATATAACAGCATACCATGTAATGAGGATCTACGACTACATAACAGACATAGCAGAGTACGTTCTCGACATGATAGCTATATCACAACTAATAAGTGAAGTTTAGCGCATTAATCCTATAATATTTAGTAATGACATTTAAGCAGATAAATCTTCTCCTACTGTCCCTCGATAATCATTGATAGTTATTAATTTTCTTTTTGTCTTGGAGTTGCTCTGTTTTTGATCCACATGGCTCGCCAGTGGCTATTGAGCCCAGCGGAAAGGGGTTCCATTCTAGGGCTAGGATTGAAAACCCGGAGCCCTTCTGGGCAGATCCCTCATAAAGGGCTTCGAGGCCCCCCTCAGATAGATATTTATCAATGATGCTACCTCTCTATGCCACTTCTCGCCTCCTTTGCTGCAAACACCTGTCTTATCCTCTCCATACTCTATTACAGCCTTGTGTATCGGGCAGATCTTAGATGTATTCCTGGGATCAACCATGAGCACCGGCACTCCATATTCCCTAGCCTTATCTATTATTGTATTGAGCTCTCCCTTCAATGCACTCTGATATATTCTATGCCTTAGCTGCCTATCCCTATATCTAGCGATCATAACCCTTATATCTTCCCCTGAGATCCTCTCGATAACTATTACTCCTCTCATCCTCATAGCGTCCCTAACTACTAGGTGCTGTCTTCATCCTATAGTCCCTCTTCTTCCCCCTCCTTAAGCTTTTTCATAGTCTTCCTAGCCTCTCTACTACCGGATCCATCTCTCCTCTGGATCCTCTTCTTCCCATAGCCTAAAGTAGTCCTAGTAAGATCCGTCTCGAGGATTATTGCAAATGCTTCGTATAGAGTTGCTACCGAGTTCTCATTAACATCAACAGGCTTAACAATATTCTCAGGCCTATAGATCTCGACCTCTTTTTTGAGGGATAGGTGGAAAAGCACTCTCCTATTCCTCCTATCAAGCTTGATCTTAGCATGTGATGCCGGCTTAAACCCCTAGCCAGAAGCTTGTAGAACTCCTTAGATGGCTCAAGATCTAGATATACCCAATCCCTATGGGTATTAATAGCGATACCCGTGAAGAAGTATTCTCAGAACTATTTATATTGATCTTCGTCGGATTTACCGGTTTCCACACATGGTCATCAACTGGCCACAGGCTAACACTATTGATCCTCGGTACTAGTATGTCATTCATCAACTCAAGATCTATCTGATGCTAAGCAATATCCCAAGATCCCCTCCAGAGATCTCACGAGCCTCTACCCCTAAGATCCTTTCTCCCTAGGTTTAAGTACTTGACGATCTCATCGAAGATCTTCTCTGAGTATTGCCTAGCCTTGTTCCTCCATAGAGAGGAAACTATTTCAGCCGTATCCTGAGATACTCAATGGACATAGCGGGACGGAATATTAGGGTATATATTCCTTAGCTCTTAGCACTTCTCACTCCTCAGAATGCGATGATTCTCAATAATATTCCTAGATGCGTAGAATAGCACATCCCCAAGCATCTTGCTATATATGTTAAGGATCTCTTCTAGAGCTCTGAGCTCTCTCATAGATAACTGCTTTGATGTATAACAGCAGTCCTACTAACAAAGATCCTATCGCTTGGCTTGACAACCCACACCCACTTTTTCCCCTTTCTCCTAGTCGTTATCTCTGGACCTCAGCATCCTCTCCGAAGCATATGAAATTGCTAGCACTAATAAATGGGTAAAACCAGTACTTAAACCAAACCCTTACTATAAAACTCGAAACTGCTTTCGAACCTCTATGCTTATTCGCACACTTACTGAGAAGGTTCCGCTTGTCTTATAGGGTATGGAGAATCATCTTATGGATAAGTGTGGGTTCCAAGGCCTTCTTTTAATGATTTCCTATGCAGCATTAAGAAACGGATCCTAATAACCTCTATTCAGGATTAAAATCTTATAAGGGGTATTGCAGATTATTTAGGAAAGAAGGTGATTTAATGGGCAATATGGGTAATCACAGGTTTGATATAATTATAACAACAGATAGAACTATGATGACAGATCATCATGGAAAGGAGTTTATAGGCTTCATGGCTACTAGCCCCAGCGTTGGGCTTCCCGAGTTTCTCTGGATGTATCTCTGCTGTCCCAAGCCCAAGGTGGATAGATATGGGAGGCCTCTTGTAGCCCCTTATGGCCTTAGAAAGGTTGAGGCCAAGCTTCTTGAGAGTGGTTTTAATGCTGCAGTAATAGATCCAGATCATATAGATCGCTATATTGAGAGGGCAAAGATCTTAATGGTCGGTCATCACGATTACTTCGCATTTGGACCTCCTAGCTCGGAGTGGTGGCTTATAACTGGAAAAGAGCCCGTGAATAGGAGAAGCTTTATAAAGCTCATGAGCAGAAGTTACATAAGAAGGGCTAAGAAGAGGGGTCTTAAGATAGTTGCTGGAGGGCCTGCAGCGTGGCAATGGTTCTGGGAGCCAGATCTCTGGAAGAGCTTTGGCGTTGATGTTATATTAGACGGTGAGGCTGAGAAAGTTATAGTGCCTCTTGTTAAGGATCTGTTAGAGGGTAGGGATGTCCCTAGCTATATATATGTAGGGGCTAACATGTCGCCCGATGTTGAGGAGATACCAGAGATTAAGAATCCTAGTGTTAACGGTCTTGTAGAGATCATGAGAGGATGTCCCAGAGGTTGTAGCTTCTGCTCTGTTACTCTGAAAACCCTTAGACACTATCCGCTAGAAAAGATTGAGAAGGAGATCCTTGTTAATGTGAAACATGGAATACTCCATGGAATACTCCATAGTGATGATGTGCTCCTATATGGGTCATCCGGCGTAATACCGGTGCCAGAGCCGCTGATCGAATTACATGAGATGGCGCTTAAGCATTATAAGACAATAGCCTGGAGTCATGCATCACTCGCCGCAGTCGTAGTTGCTCAGAGAAAGTATAGGCTAATAAGCAAGATAATGGATATAGTATTTTCAAAAGGGGAGCAGGACTATATAGGGGTTGAGGTAGGCCTTGAAACAGGTTCTCCAAAGCTTGCTAAGATAATAATGCCGGCCAAAGCATCTCCCTTCAAGGTTGAGGAATACCCGGAGGTGGCTGAAGAGGCATTCGCTATAATGCACGAACATAGAATAATACCTGCTGCTACATTTATACTGGGGTTGCCAGGTGAGGAGGAGGACGACGTCTGGAAAACAGTAGAACTTCTTGATAGAATTAGAAGGTATAGGAGCATTGTGGTGCCTATGATCTTCGTGCCGATGGGGGCTCTGAAAGCCGATAAAAGATCGGGGATTAAGGGGCTCAAATTAAACAGAGCCCATATAGAGGCAATGAGAAAGGCTCTCTGGCACTCGATATACTGGGGAGAAGATATTATATCGAGGTTCTATGTAAAGGGAACTAGATATATATTAGTAAGGCTTCTCCTAAAGGCGTTTATAGAGTATGCTAGGTGGAAGGCATCCAAGATAGAGGAGGAGGTAGAGAGGTATAACGAGTTCGTGCTTTCTATAGATAGTGCCAAAGAGAAGGCTGAAAAGACCATACTAAGTCAGTTAGTTGGAGGATAAACCATCACTCTAAAAAACTGTGGCGGAGTAAATATATAGCCCTTTAGCGCTATATTTTTTTAGCTTGGAGGTGACGTCTCGAGATGGAATTCTGCCCCAAATGCGGAGGGGTTATGATGCCAACTAAAAAGGGGGAAATAGTCTATCTCAAGTGTAGCAAATGTGGTCATGAGAAGAAGGCATCAGGAGAAGTCTTGAGGAGCTACACAATATCTAGAGAAACCGATAGAAGCCTCAGGGTCAAGACTACCTCAAAGATTAGCGAGGCTAAAGGCATATCTAGAAGCATTGAGGAACTAGAGCAAGAAAAAGAAGAATACTACGAGATCTTCTTAGATCTGGTAGAGAAGGAAGAAGAACCAGAACAATCAGAAGAATAGCACTCTAATATTGAAGCGATCTCATAATGTTTCCAAATTCCATAGCAGCAGATCATCATATATCAATGATCTTCTAGAAGCTCTACCCCCAAAAGAAATCTCGGAATCTCCATGGGTCTGTGGAATCGTTATCTAACCTGTGAAAAAGGCTCTTATCAAGACTTGAAAACCGATGCCACTTAAGCATTCGCCTCTACCCAGGGCCCTAACCTCAGAAGACCAGGAGACATAGCATCATCGTGCAATATTATCAAGAGCTTTACAACAGAAAGCCTCGCCTTTTAGGGCAGGGATATGGTGTTTTTTAGGTTTTTATCTTTTGCTTGCTTGGGAGTTCTATGGCTTCTGGTGATGAGGGTGTACTAATCCTCTCGATTGGAATGAGGATTAGTCCTGAGCCAGAGGCAAATAACAGATGTAGACCCGAATAGATGGGGGAAACCTATGATCCGCCTGAAAGGGATTATGATCAAAAGATCAATAACGACTTGAGGGCGGGAGAGGAGGTCAGACGCTAGAAGAGTGATGCCTGCTCCATTTGTCAAGTGTCTGTTGCCTCCCAAGATTTTTACCCTGTATCATGATCTTATCTGCGAGTAGCTCGCTCTCAACCAGCAATATAGCCTCCGAGATTGACTGTACTTTCTCAGGCGGTTTAGCCATGGCCCTTCTCACAGTTTCCCTTATATGCCAGTTCCCAACGCTCGCGTAGTAGCTTGGTGTGATCTCTCTAACAACGATTATAGAAGCTCTTCTACCCCTTTTATAGAGATGCTCCAGAACTGCTAGCCTGGCTGCGTGATAGCCTCCATCCATGAATAAGGGTTCTCCGCTGAACCCCTCCCTATTTCTAATAACGATCGGCATCCCGCCACTTTCTGTAAATATTGTATTTGGGTGCCAAATCTCTATCCACTCGAAGCTATAAGGTCCTGGTTGCATGATAACCCAGAATCTGTTTCCAAGATATTCCTCTCTATATAGCTCTATATCCCCTATAGAGCTGTAAGTTCTAATGAACCTAAGAAGCCTCGAAGATATAATGCTGTCAACAGCGGTTATGGACCATCTAGTTGGCACAAGCCTCCTATTTCTAGGAAGACCTAGGAGGCCAAAGGATAGAGCCCGCTGTATTGAATAGATAGAAACCCCTTCGGTGTATAATTTCCATATGGCCTCAGAGGCTTTTATCTCGTCCCCATATACCTTTTCAACAATCCTAGGTATGCTGGGGTTGCCGCTTATCTTAACCCTATCTGCTATTGCCAAGAGTCCGTGTGGAATTGCTACTGGATCTAGTGTTTTAATGGGCATCGGCATTCCTGCAAGACTTGCTAGGGTATCTACAGGCTTTGAAGAGACCATGGCAAACGGTATTTCGAGGTCTATTAGCTTTTGCGGATTCCTAGCATCCACTTTTATTAATGCTGCTATAATACTTGATCTAAGCTCTATTATGTTCTCTAGAGACTTGACTCCCCACCAATTCTCGGGGGAATCATAGATCGATGCATCCTCACCAATAACCCCAGGCGGTATGCCTATTAAAACGGGCACTAAGGGGTAGTTCTTCTCACCAACTAATCCGCTCGGTGGTGTGGATCCTGCTACGTTATTCCCAAAGATCTTGGCGTATGTCTTAACCTGGGCCCTAAACCTTAAGACTAAGGGACACCTAGGTAACCCACATAGCATCTTATAACCTTTACACCTCACGCATAAAGATGAAGGAATCTCCTTCCCAAAGCCCTCGAGAATGTAGTTACCCCTTCTTCCTTTCATCTCTCTATTATTTATCTTAGATGACAAAAATATAAGACATCCCCGTAACCGTTATCTACACTTCACTCTAAATCCATAACAGCCCTCTCTGAGGTTGGTGAGGCTCGAAGCCCAAATAGAATCAAATTTAGACCTATTTATATAGAGAGGACACTTCTCGCTATGCCTGGTGATTATAGATATTAAGGCCTGTACTCTATGATGTTAGGAATAGCAATGGTTGCTGGGAGAAAACCTCTCCATATATTGGCAAATAAGGAAGATGTATCGTCCAGAGTTATAGCTGTTGGTGATCCCAATAGAGCCAAGACTTTGGCGTCAACGATACTTGAAAATCCTAAACTAGTAAATGAGTATAGGGGGTATATAACATATACTGGTCTCTATAAAGGTGCTCCGCTAACTATAGCTACACATGGTGTTGGGGGGCCCTCAGCAGCAATAGTCTTTGAGGAGCTGCACATGCTCGGGGCTAGATACATTGTGAGACTAGGAAGCACAGGAGCACTTTTAGAGCATATAGATATAGGCGATGTCATAGTTGCTGATGGAGCTGCGTACCAGGCCGGAGGGGCTATGGGTATGTATTTAGGGCATGATAGCTTCTACCCGGCATCACCTGATATAGAGATGACATATCTAATCTATAAGAAATTAGCTGGAAATAAAAATTTCAAAGTATATATGGGGGCTGTATATAGCTCTGACGCGTTCTACGCAGAGAATCCAGAGTTTGTCTCAAAATGGGCTTCTAAAAACGTGCTTTCAGTAGAGATGGAGTGCGCAACACTCTTTATTATATCTAGGTTGAGGAGTATGAAATCTGCATGCGTCTTGGTGGTCAGTGATAACCTGGTTAAGGGTACATCTGTGCTATCGTCTCTTGACGTGCTCAGAGAAAGGTTTATAGAGGTTGGTAGTGCAATCGCGGATGTTCTTATCGAGCATGGAAACTAATCCCACTAGGATCAACATGTTAGTGTCAACAATACTTACAGAGTTAGAAGCTTTTACATAATACTAACCATGCTTAACATCTGTTTTAAACCTACACCATGCTCATTAAGGTGAAAGAACAAGGATCTCCTTAAAATAAGGGGAAAAGTTTAGGAGCTAGATGCCCCCAGTTTCTTTAGTCCTAGTAGCTGGAAGAACGAGTCCCAGATCTCCTCGTTCTTAGCAATAGCAGCTTGCGCGTTGACAACAGGGGAAGCCCCGCCCCTTTAGGGCGGGAGAAGGTCATACATCTACTATAGAATGTATCGACTCGTATTATAGGGCATAGAGCTTAAAAATCTCCACCTTAAAGAAGGAAGTCCGTCTTTGTTAATATCAATATATTTGATCGCTAATATGTTAACAAGGATCTAGAGCATTATTTTCACGAACTTTCCTCTCTCATTGCTAGTATCTTTATACTCCTCGTCCTTAAAATTCTTCTCATTATTATTAATGTCCCAGAGCTCTCTTCTAAGCAGATCTCTGATCGCGGCTCTTATAGCTTCACTTCTAGAGGTATATCTACCCGTATTAACGAGTTCCTCTAAACCCTCTAGATAGCTCTCAGGTATTTTAACAGTTATAATACGCATCTCAATCACCGATAATGTTCTATATGTCTGTTTGCTTATAAAAATCTCCCCCAATATTGGATTAGATAGCCATGCTTCAGATTTATCGATTTAAGTCCTCTAGTAATACTTCTTAGAAGGGTTTTACCTTGAACGAAGTTAGAAGGGTTCATTATCTTGATTTACTAGGTCTAGCCATAAATGGTCTTCTAAAATCTGTTAAAATGGAGAGTTGCACAGATCCAGGATCCAAGGTGCAGCTGTCGAAGATTATAGGAGTTACACAGCAAAACGATGTGATCGAGACTGGATGTATAGAATATCATAGGATTGTAAGAACGTGGATTATAATAAAGCATTATGATAAATGGGGTAAATATATGGTAACAGAGGATAAGGCTATAGCATCTAACATCGATGCTCAGGAATAGCCTAAGGACCTAACGTATTTCAGTTTCTTCCGATCTCATAGTAGATCATATACACTTGTGTAATTATAGATCTAGCGATCTGGTCGCTACAGCCGGTTTGTGTGAAGCTGGTATAAGCTATATTACTCTGAGGGATACTGAATGAGGAGGCATGAGTATGAGAAAGATTGTTAAGGATGCAAGGAGGCTCATTGAAGATCCTTGAGCTTGTGAGGGCATATAGCGTGCCTATTAGGTATGGGAGGGCCTCAGAGCTTGTGACACGGTATGTTGGGGCTCCCCAGACAGCTTAGATCTGATCTAATAATATTGAGTGGAGATACCGCTTCCCAGAGCTTGTTAGAAAGGGCGGAAATCTAATTGCTATTACTGGTTTGAAGATGCAATCTAAAATGGGTAAGCAGAAGGTGGCATCGATAAACATTAGAAGAAGATATCTGGGGGATCAGGAGGCTGGGCTTCCTCACAGCAATGATCCAGAGGAAACTATGAGGGTGGAGCTGTGGGTCGGGGTCACATCGAGCAGACAGGGCCCGGTGAGATGGATCCCGATGAAAAGAGGTCCTGAGGGTCGTGAAGCCAAGGGAAGAGGGCTTGATCAAGGGATATCAAGTTCAGTGAAACCCGAACCTCCTACTTTCTTCTTAATTCCATAGTGGATCACTACATCAATAATCTAGGATATTCTACCGTTCAGGGATCTCGGGGACCTATGAGTTCAATAAGACTCTCAAACACTTAGGAGAAGACTCCTACCATGTACAGGATTATTCTCTTGTAGATATGCGGATTGATTCTTAAGAAAGAAGAAAGATATAGGGGTCATATTTATGCAGAAAGATAAGGAAAAAGATCAATACTGATCTGAATGCTGCACGAACAATGCAGGATAAGATCGGTATTACCGTTTAGGGGTTAAAAACCCAGGATCTGAGGCCGTATTATTGATATTCAATCTCTTAAACATAACTTATTTCTTATTATTTTAATATCCAAGATCTCTATGGGTGCTCAAGAAATATCTGAAGAGCCATTCTTATCTCTTTTTGCATATTTAGATAAATTCAAAAACTTACCGAATAATACGAGGGATCTCTTATTAAGGCTTGCATGGAAGTTATATGATCTGAACCGCAAGAAATCGATATCAATTAATCACAGCATAATGGAAATACTTGTTGCTTCGTACTTACTCGAGAGAGGCTACAGCGAGGTCGATGTTGAAGCATCTGTCGGTGAGCTGGTAGCCGATGTAGTTGCTAGTAGAGGTGGGTTGAGGATATTAGTTGAGATCGAAACTGGGTTCACGCCAGCAGATCACTCGGCAGATCCTATCGAATATCTAAGGGCAAGGATAGCTAGTAAAATTGCCAGGTATAGCCCTAGGAGTGATATATTTGCTTTAGCATTTCCGATATACTATATACCCCCTATACCTTACACACTGTTAAAACCCCCTTCAAAGAGAAGTGTAGAAGAGCTGGTAAGGCTAGTAGATATGATTAATCAATACTATAAAAATCCGCCCATAGATATAGAGGATCTGACAAAGGCAAAGATAGATGAGCTATATATTCTCTATGTAGATAGGGGGTTCGTTATAAGAATAAATCCAGAGGATATTATCTCTTCACATGCTTCTCTCTGTAATGGATTAGATCTATATAGATATCTATTTGGAGAATAACTCTGTAGAACTCTGTAGAGCGTTAAGACGTATCAACATTTAAGGTTGATCATAGCTATTTTATAGATCAACGAGTTGGTAGGGAACATTACATGTATTACTTACCTTTGCTGAATTGCTCAGAGCCATTCAGAAATTCTCATAAAAATGCAGTAAGTATGAAAAGTAGCGCTAAAGCGAGGAACATTAAAGAAATAGAGATCATCTGGATGAAGGCAATCCGCTCTTGACATCTAGTATTAATGATCCTACTCAATTATATCGCTATTAAACTATTTCTACTCCCTACTTCTCTCCCTTAATTTCTCCTCTTCCACCATTATGAGGGCCTTCGCTATATCTCCGCCAGCTTTTCTCAGAATCTCCCTAGCCTTCTCATAGCTGATCCCCGCCTGTTCTGCAACAAACTTTATATCTTCCTCAGATATGCTAACTATTGTTTCATCTTTCTTTGTTTCTTCCTCCTTTATCTCTTTAATCTTTACTCCTATCACTTGAAATATTTTTTGATCCTTTAGAGTCATGACAAGAACCTGGGGTTCTTCAATCATTATCTCTTTGTCATTCATCTCTATTAGAACTAGCTTCACTCCTCGTAACTCTTCAATCTTTAAGCCCATTTTTCTAAGCTGTCTCTCAAGATCCCTAGGCAGTGGGAACAATATTCGGCCCCACTTAATATGGCTTAAAGAGGGATATATTACCTCCAATGCAGCCGCTTGTTTCTTCATGCTCATTAAATGTTGCTGTTAATCTTTCGTTTTAGAGATGCAATGCTATTGTTTTTTCTCTAGAGGGGTGTTATTACATTCCTGCAACCACCTTCTCTCCGCCCTGAAAGGACGAGGCTCTCAGTTGTAATTTTAACTCAGTTGTGATTTTAACTATGGATGAGGTTGAATCAGAAGATACATATCCTGGGCTCGGGCAGGGAGGTGGGAAGGGCTGCTATAGCCATTGAAAAAGCGGGTAGATATGTTCTACTAGACTATGGAGTGACTTTCGACGAGAAAGATATACCTATGCTCCCCCTAACGATCCCACCATCTAGTATTGATGGTGTTATTATAACACATGCACATCTAGACCATGTGGGGGCGGCTCCACTGCTATATGTTTCGTCAAAGCCTAGATCCTATATGACACCTATCACTCGAGATATTTCGAGGCTCATGCTATATGATTTCCTGAAGATCTCATCGTACTATTTACCATTTGAGGCGAATGAGGTTGAGAGATTTATTGAGAGCTCCTCATCAATTGGGTACAGAGAGGAGATCGACATGGGGAGTTTCAAGGCGCTTTTCAGAGACGCAGGTCATATACCGGGCTCAACATCTGTTCTCCTAGATACAGGGGGGAAGAGGATCCTATATACAGGAGATGTAAATACTCTAGAAACAAGGCTAGTTGGTCCCGCAGATCTAGATGGCTTAGAGGCTGAGGTTCTGATAATAGAGGCCACATACGGAGATACGGATCATGCTGAGAGGAGCCTCGTAGAGGAAAGATTCGTAGAAGCTATTCGAGAAGTAGTTGATGGTGGAGGCACTGTACTGGTTCCAGCCTTTAGCCTTAGCAGATCTCAGGAGATCCTGGCTCTACTCGCTGAAAGGCTGGATAGCTATATGGTGAGCTATGATGGTATGATAAGACCTATCACAGAGATTATGCTAAGGTACATAGGCTATATAAGAAAGCCGGAGCCTCTTAGAAAGGCTAATAATATATTTATACAAGTCGATGGGTGGGGTATGAGGAGAAAGATCTGGAGAGAGCCAGGAGTAATAGTGGCTAGTGCCGGAATGCTTAAAGGAGGCCCAGCCCTCTACTACCTGAAGAGACTTGCCAGCGATAAGAGATCAGCTATCTTCCTGGTTAGCTATCAAGGAAAGAATACACCCGGCAGGATGATCCTTGAGAAAGGCGTTTTCATGGAGAACGGCCCCAGAGTAGTAGCTAGGGTTGAATGGTTCGACTTCTCAGCACATGCTGGGAGAACCGGTCTTCTCTCAATAGTGAAGAGTATAAAAGGTCTTGAAAAGGTTATCGTGATCCACTCAGATCCTGAGGTGGGAGCATCGTTTGCTAATAAGGTAAAGGAGGAAGCCGGAGTAGATGCCATATTACCGGGAATAGGTGACGTAATTGAAATTTAGTCTCTACACAACAATTCCAAATATTCTACCCAGGTTATTCAGCTATTTCTATCCTTAAGGGCACAGAAGCTGTTTCAAGTTTTATTAGTAAGGGTTTGGCTTTAAGTACTGGTTTTACCCATTTATTAGTGCTAGCTATTCCATATGCTTCGGAGAGGATACTGAGGCCCAGGGATAATGGCTAAGAGGAAGAAAGACGATGAAGAGTATAGATGGGTGGTCAAGCCCTGTGATAGGATTGTTGTCAGTATAATTATTGTTCTACTGTTATACCCTCAAAACAATTATCTAGGGGGTTCAGGGCCCTAGAAGAGATCCTCAACATATATAGCAATATGCTTGAGAATATGCTAACCCACGCATCCAGGAATATTATTGGGAATTACTATAGGCTTAAGTGGGAAGTATCGAGAGCTAAGGAATATGTATCCCAACATACCATCCCACTATGTTCACGGAGTGTGCCAGGATGCTGTTGAAAGGGTATCCTCTCTAAGGAGGAACAGGGCTAGGCAATACTCTGAAGAGATCTTCGATGAGTTGGTTAAGCATCTAGGTCTAGGGAAAAGGGATCTTAGGGGTAGGAGGATCGTGAAACATCTCTGGAAGAAATCTTGGGAGAATGCTCAGCATCAAGTAGATCTCGAGATAATGGAGGGCATACTAGTGCCGAGGATCAATAGTGCTGGTCTATGGATAGTTCATGATCATATGTGGAAATTGACAGATGCTACGAAGATCAGCATAGATAGACTGAGAGCATTCTCTTTACAAGAGTTGCTATTGATGCTCATAGGATTTGGGTATATCTAGATCTTAAGCCTACTAAGGAGTTCCACAAGCATCAATGACCATCGAGGGACAAGCAGTAATATGAAGGTAAAATCACAGCACTTAAGAAGCTTTACTCTTTAGGAGGGGGTATATGCTTATGTAACCTCTTTGTGATATAGTACTATTGTATTGAGTGTGGGCAAGCTTACCAGGCGATGAGCCCACGCTTCCCCGAAGCCGACGGCGGGATCTAATATGGTGATATTAAAGCTTAGCAAACCTCGCCAATAGATGTGTTTTATTCTTAATAGAACTAGCTGGCTCTGTGAAGAAGGCAACCGAAGAAAACAGAGGAAGAAGAGGAGCGGGCAATGACCTCTCCCGCCCTAATGGGCGGGTTTTCTATGCTGGGGTCTTGGGTGTCACCCCTCTAGTGAGGGTTATTGTTCCTACCTCTATGATCATTGGGTTGGGGGTACGCTTTGAGCTGTATCTTTTTTCATGGTAGTGGGAATGCTTTTATATTCGTTTGTTGCCTAGGCTTAAGATTATAAGTATCCAATCCCTATCTATTTTGATGATGAGGTGATATCTCTGCTAGACCTGGGCGTGCAGAGACCTCGGGAAGCGATGACCTTTGGAGCACCCGAGACTGAAGCCCTGGATGAGGGCAATGCCCAGAAGGGCTTCTGGGTTTCAAGTATAGATGGGGGCCCGGTGCCGCTGGGCTCCACAGCCACCAATGAAACCACAGGGGTGTCCAAAACCCTATGGGGGAGGTGGAAGTCCCCCAATGCCACAGGGCTAAAAACCCTGTGGATCAAGAGACAAAGCAACACCAAACAAATTAATGTCAGCGATAATCAACAACCATCGGGGGACAAGCAGATACGGATGCTCTTGGAATGTGGTTATGTTCAGAGCCATGTGGTCATAGATAGGATGATCTACCATAGAATTAAGAGAGGGATAGGTGTATGTTATTGAAAGCAGCTATACTGGCTGGTGGATATGGTAAGAGGCTGAGACCACTTACTGATGATAAGCCTAAACCCCTTGTCGAGGTTGGTGGGAAACCTATTATAGTATGGCAGATTGAGTGGCTTAAGAGGCATGGCATCAAGGATCTGGTAATTCTAGTAGGTTATAAGGGGAACATGATTATAGACGAACTAGGTTCAGGAAGCAGGTTCGGGGTTAGAATTTCATATGTGGTTGAGGAGAACCCACTGGGAACTGGAGGAGCTCTAAAGAATGCTGAGCACATACTAGGCAGGGAGGATCTCTTTCTTTTAATAAATGGCGACATAATAACTACTCTAAATCCTCTGGAACTCGTAGAGATACTTAAGAAGCATTCTAAGGCTGTTGCATCAATAGCTGTAGTTCCTCTCAGAAGCCCCTATGGGATTGTAAAGGCGAGTGATAATGGAAGTGTGACCAGCTTTGTCGAGAAGCCGGTAATTCCTGACTACATGATTAATGCTGGTGTATATGCTATGAAGCCCAGTATATTTGAATATCTACCTGAGAGGGGGGATATAGAGAGGACATGTTTTCCTAAACTTGCTTCTGAGGGGAAGCTCTTAGCAAAGATCTATGGGGATAATGTGTATTGGAGATCCATAGATACTATAAAGGATATCGAAGAAGTTGGAAACGATATAGCGAGTGGCAAGCTTAGCTTTTAGGGATCGATCTATATAATGACTTCTCATAGTTCTTCCAATGCCATGGGAGATCTTTAGAAGATATTTAGAATATATTCAATAATTTCAGATCAGACATGAGACTCTAAGGCTAGATCATCGATAAGGTTAAGAGTTCTTCTATTACCTAATTCATTATGGGAAAGGACTAGCTTTTACCGATAGATAGGATCTCTGAGATCTTTGTATATATATGCATGTCTAAATCTATATACTCCACCCCCTCTACCTGGTGCTTCACGGTTTTTCCACATACTATTCTATCAATACCCGACTCTTTTAATCTCTCAACAGAACCTTTAACAAATATAGGGTGAACGCAGGCTACATATACCTTGGAGGCTCCCCTCTCGATTACTAGTCTAGCAGCGTTGGCTATAGTGCCTCCGGTACTTATGATATCATCTACTATTAAGGCGTTTTTGTCTCTGAGATCTATTTCCTTGCTGATGGAAGATCTGACCTCTCCTGTGTATCGATCTCTCTGCTTCTCAATATAATATACTCCATATATACTCGGTAGCTTAGATGCTAACCTCCAAGCTCTTTCAATACCTCCAAGATCTGGGGATATTATCACTAACTCTCCCTCATCCTGGAATCTCGATGCGAGGGGCGTAACTCCGTCTATTTCGAAGAACCCTTCTCCATAGATCTTTCTTGGTATACTTGAGTGCGGCTCTACTACGAATACCTTATTTACACCGAGATCCTTTATGCTCCTGAGGATCGCATTAACAGATACTGGCTCCCCCTCTATGAAAACCTTATCCTGTCTAGCATATGCGAGATAGCTTATCAAAAGATCTATCTCAGAAGCCCCTCCTCTAATAGCTGCATCAATAGCCAATAGGAGCTCTACAAATCTTCTATCCTGCATAGGATACATTGATTGAACTATCAAGGCCTTTTTACCACTCATATTTCCCTCTAATCTGAGATACAGCTCTCCATCCGGGTGATCCTTCGTGAAGACCCCTACTATATTCCCGCCCATGAGCCAAGCTATCCTCTCCCCGATCCCTGGGTCCCCGCTTAACGGGATTATACTATACAACTAGAAGCCTCACCCACTAGGGTTGAGTAATAAAAGCTTATAAACCGGATGATCCATAGCTCTGCTGATGATACATAGGAGCGTCAATTAGCTGCTATGGGCGTAAGTTTATTTCGAGCATTTAACTAGATCTTTTATCCATCTATGCTTTAAAAGGGGAGGTTATAGTTATAGCTGGAGCTAGATATATATGGGTAAAGATAAGTGCTTCTTACAGGACATCATGGGAGCCTCTATCTCTTCGCTTGAATATGTACCGCTTACCCTTTATAAACCATATGGGCTATCACTAATTCTATGGATATGGTCAGGCGATCTAGGGATAGAGGGATGTAGGGAATGTCCATGGTCAGAGGCTTATGGCTCAAAAAGCTCGCTTGATCTTGTGGAAGTATCTATTGATAAGATCTTAGAGAGAGGAAAGGATCTGAAGATCGACCTGATCTTTCTTCACGGGGGCGAGCCTATCTACAAACAGTGGTTCCGATGTTTCGCAGATCTACTTGTCAGAGGAGGCATAGGTCTAGGAGTTAAGGCTAGGCTAGATGCCATATCTAGATATGGTGCTAACGGATTATCGGAAGTGAAAGGGCTGGGAGCTGTTTTAATAGAGCTTCTATTTAGGTTTTCTGAAGAGATCGATAAACTACTGCCCAGTATACTTGAGAAATTGTTAAGCCGAAACACATATGTGGAAATTCTAGTAACAGACCTTTTTTCACCCCTAGAGAGGGACATAAAGGCTCAGATCAAAAATTTGCTAGAACGATATAGAATCATTGTTAAAGATATATACACATCGAGACCGATACCATTAGGAGTCTACGCAGCGAATCTCAGCGAACAAGATCTACTCAGCATTAGAAAAATTATAAGGGACTCATGTGATAAAAATATAATATGCTATATAATTGAATCAAATCGAAGGATCTATCCGGATCATATTAACTGCCCTACATGCGGTATAGAAGTAGCTAAGAGAAGCGATATACTTGTCATCCCCACGATCTCCAGCAATGTTTGTCCATCGTGTGGTACTGAGATCTTTGTTTATAGACCTCTAAAGATTAAGAAGAGAATTCCTGTACATACATATATACATCTCTGAAATAGAATCCAGCCTTTATTAATGCCGTAGTGAAACTGCTTTGAGTTTCTTATATGCTTATAAGGGTTGATAATATCTCTTTTATTTGGAGTGGAGATGCCGAGGCCATAAGAGGTGTTTGAGGGTGCAAGGAGACTCGTTAAAGATCCTTGAGCTTGTGAGAGCATATAGCGTGCCTATTAGGGATGGGAGAGCCTCTGAGCTTGTAAATGGTATCTTAAGGCTCTCCAGAAGGCTTTAGACCTGATCTTGGATAATATGAAGCAGAGATACCGCTTTCCAGAGCTTGTTAGAAGGGGGTGGAAAGCTGATCGTGATCAGAGGTTCTAAGGTGCATGTCCCAATAATTCCGAAGGATAGGGCTTTCAAGAAAAAGCTTAGAGAAGAGCTTATGAAGGATACCCCTATGCTGCGCACTGAGTAGACTCTGTTATTAGGAAAGCTTACTCGATTATGAAGGTTGAAGGAAGAGATATCTGAGAGGAAGGGCAAGAAAGGTTATGCCAGATCAGGAGGAGGTTCGCTAAATGCAAGGTAACACTCATGAAGATCGATTATGAGGCTAGAACAATAAGGATAACTCTGAGGCAAGGAGAATACCTCTATATATCCTGGGGGATCAGCATAGTTCGAGAAAAGGGTCAGGGATGGGGTGTTGGTGAGGATATATCAGGGATGACATGGTAATAATACCATTAAAAGCTCTGAGGAGATCGAGGTTATGGGGATTATTGGATGGGATAGCAATGAGCTTTCATTGGATGGCTACGAGCCATCGATAGATTTCATACATGTTGATCTAAGGCCTCTCCAGAGCATAAAAAATGTGTATGAGCGTAAGAATACCATTGCACAGAGTAAGGGTAAGAGGGATCTCTATGAGAAGTATGCGGCTAGGGAGAGGAGTAGGGAGAGGGATTTCAGAACAAGCTCTCAGCAGGTCTTAGAGACTATTACCAAACTCTATATATGTTTCCAAGGATCTTGATAAGGAGGATCTCATGTCTAGGAAAAGGGCTAAGAAGAGTAGGAAGAGGAATGCTAGAACACTCTGGAGGAGGATTCATAGGAGGATGTCAGAGGTAGCTTTAACAGTTATGTGGATCCGAGGAACACATCTAGAGAAGCCCCAGATGCTGATATGTTGTGAAGACCCAAGAGGGGCAGATCTTCGAATGCACGAGATGTGGATTAAAAATGAATAGGCATAAGGCAGCATCAATAAACATCAGAAGAAAATACCTGGAAGAAGAGAAGAGGAGGAGAGCCAGGATGCGGGGTTCCCCACAGTGATGAGCCGGAGGCTTCTATAATGGTGGAGCTGTGGGTAGGGATCACCCCTAGCGGGTGGAACCCAGCGATATGGATCCCGATGAAAAGGAGTCCTGAGGACTGTAGAGCCAAGGGAAGAGGGCTTGATCAAGGGATATCAAGCCCAGTGAACTCGAACCTCTTCATAGTAGTCCTAGTATTTGTCTTATATAGTGATGAGCATGTGTTCCATGTCTCTTATGTTAAGGGTATATTGTGATCCACTATATCTTCATCTCATATGCCTAGGAACCTTAATATATATTTCTCGCCTCTAGCTATATTCCTGGATGTGTGGGTTTCGATGAAGCTTGTGCTCAAGATCAGTGGAAAGCTAGTAAATCCGGAAGAACCTGAATATATTTCGAAGTTAGCGGAAGTTGTGAAGAGCCTCGTTAGCGAGGGTCATAGAGTGGCCGTGGTTGTTGGGGGAGGGAGTATTGCTAGGAAATATATAGATGCCTGCAGGTCTCTCGGAGGTAGCGAGGGTATATGCGATCTTGTAGGGATAGATGCATCGAGACTCAATGCCCTTCTCCTCATAATAGCTCTGGGCGATTTAGCATATAGGAGGGTGATTAGAAATATTGATGAACTTCTAGATGCATGGGGTACAGGGCTTGTGGTTGCTGCAGGTGGTTTCCAGCCGGGTCAATCAACAGTTGCTGTCTCTGCTATTATAGCGGAGACCATATCTGCAGATCTTTTGGTCTATGCGACGATAGTTAGTGGTATCTATGATAAAGATCCTGCAATAGATCCTAGCGCAAAGCTACTTAAAAGGGTGTCGGTTAGCGAGCTCAGAAAGATATTAGTCCGTCAGAACATCTCTGCAGGTAGATACGAGCTTATAGACCCCATAGCTCTATCAATAATAGAGAGAAGCAGGATCAAAGTTACTGTGATAGATGGGAGGGATCCTACCACAATTCTGAAAGCCGTGAGAGGAGAAGATGTGGGGACTCTCGTGATCCATGATCACGATAAGTAATATTACAGGCTAGACAACCTCTTCCATTTAGGGCGAGGGCTGTTTCAGATTTCATAGTTATTCACGGTATTAGTATTCGTTGGTGTCCAAGGCCTCTTAATGCTAGAGGTATGCTGTATAGTTTCACCATGTTCTCCAGAGTCTGTTGTTCCCTCTGAGTCTAGTATCCATGCTCTCCTTTCCACGATAGCAGAAATGCTTTTATATCTGTTAATATTAATTAATGATTGGAGTGAAGGTTTAGGGGCGAACAAGGTTCTATGGATAATGGCTAGGAGAGCAAAAAAGCGATAAGAAGTGGATGTAGGTTGCCAAGCCGAGCAACAGGATCTTTGTTAGTAGAACCGCTGTTCTGCCCTCAAAGCAATTATCTAGGAGGGGTTCAGAGCCCTAGAAGAGATCGTGAACATATATAGCAATATGCTTGAGAATGTGCTTTCCCACGCATCCAGGAATATTATTGGGAATTACTATAGGCTTGAGAATGGGAAGTATCGAGAGCCAAGAATATCTATCCCAATATCCCATCCCACTATATACATGGAGTATGCCAGGATGCTGTTGAAAGGGTTTCCTCTCTTAGGAGGAACAAGGCTAGGCAATACTCTGAAGAGATCTTCGATGAGCTTGTTAAGCATCTAGGTCTGGGGAAAAGGGATCTTAGGGGTAGGAGGATCGTGAGATATCTATGGAGGAGATCTTGGGAGATTGCTCAACATCAGGTAGAACTTGAGATGGATGATGGAATACTAGTGCCTAGGATCAATAGTGTTAGCCTATGGCTAGCTGATGACCACGTATGGAACCCCAGTAAACCCTACGAAGATCAGGATCAATGGTGTTGAGAACATCTTCTTCACAAGCTTTGCTATTAATATCCATAGGGGCTGGGTACAACTAGAACTAAAGCCTACAAAACAGTTCACAAGCTTCTAGCAAGAGGCTTTAAGCCAACATCCCACGCAAAGATCAAGCTTGATAGGAGGAATAGGATAGTGATATTCCACCTATCCCTCGAGAAGAAGGTCGAGATCTATAGGCCTGAGAATATTGTTAAGCCTGTTGATGTTAATGAGAACTCTGTAGCAACTCTCTACGAGGCATTAGCAATAATCCTTAACAGACCTTGCTAAGGCAACACCAGGCTATAACTATAGGAAGAGGAGCATTCAAGAGAGATATGGATCCGGTGGTAAAGAGGCTAGAGAGGCCATGAAAAAGCTTAAGGAGAGAAAAAAGAAGAGGGACTATAGGACGAAGAAAGCAAACCTAATAGCAAGGGGCGCACTGAGGATGAGAGGAGTAATAGTTATTGAGAGAATATCAGGAGACGATATAAGGGTTATGATCGCTAGATATAGGAATAAGCAGTTGAAGCACAGAATATATCAGAGTGCTTTGAAGAGAGCTTAACACAATAATAGATAAGGCTAGAGAATATAGTGTACCGGTGCTCATGGTTGATTCTAGGAACACATCTAAGATCTGCCTGACATATAATGCTTTGATAGGTATGGAGAGGATAGGTATTTATAGCAAGGGAGGCGAGAGACGACATAGAGAGGTATAGCATTGATCAATATTTATCTTAAAGCCCTCGAAGCCCTTTTAGGCAATGCCCAGAAGGGCTTCGGGGTTCTAATCCTGGATGGGAGCCCCATTCCGCTGGGCTCAATAGCCACCGGCGAGCCCATAGAGATCCCAAGATCTCTGTAGGGGAGGTGGAGATCATTAACGGTCACAAGGAATCAAAGCAATCCCAACAAAAGAAAACCATCAATGATCGATGATCATCGAGGGACAAGCGGATCGTCATAGGTGATAAGAAAAATGGTTACAGTATTTTTAAGGATTCAAAGTCTATATTATCGAGATCTTTATATATGTTTTCCACAAGTGCAGCAATCATCCATTCTGGGAGATCCTGGAAAGGCTCTACTATATAGTCATATGTCATGAGCTTAACAGCTTCATATATAGATAGACCCCTAGACCTCAGATAGGTAATAACATCAATATCCAGGATCGCCTGTGAAGCCGCGTGCCTAGCCTCAACAACATCTCCACATCTCACCTCAAGCATTGGAAGGGTTACTGCGAGAGCGCCCCTGCCTATTGTGAGTGTTGACGCCTCAACATTTGTTCCAGATCCGAATGCCTCCTCCTCCTGTATAGCGAATGCCTGAACAACTGTCTTAGCTGAATCTGCAGCGATCCCTCTGACATTGAGTACAGCCCTAGAATCTCTCCCCCTAACAACAGCATTCTCTATATAGTGGATTCTGTTCTCCCCCGAGCCTAGAACTGCTCCAAACGCCATATGCCTAGCGCCTCTCCCCTCTACTATAGCTCTTTGCTGTATCCTAGACATATTACCAGCTGTTGCTGAGAGACCTGAAACTACTTCAGAGCCTTCTAGTAATAGGTAATGGGATGCATGGAAGCTAGGGGTTCTGGGCGAGTTTTTGGATATATTGGAGATCTCGAGCCTCGCCCCGGGCATGAGAAGTATTTCCTCGGTAAGTGTTCTTAAAGCCTCTCTCGCGGGGTCAACTCTTATTTGTATCTTGGCAGATACGCCTTCACTGACTACAGTTACTACGTGTTGTGATAGATGACCACGTGAAGATCCACCTGATATCCTGATCCTGAGGGGTTCCTCCACGTCTTTATCCACATATATAACAGCCCCCGCTGAGAAACCTGCTATGTGGAGCGCGTATGCCTTGGAATCCTCTATCCTTATGAGCTTAAATAGAGGTATATCTGGATCCAAAGAGTCTAGATCCTCTCTATGAACAGTTATAACCCTTACACCGCTCTTACTATTAACTTTGTAAACACAGCTCCCACTAATAGCTATATCAGTATTTATAGCATTTATAGCTTCGAGCGCCTCTGCTTCGCATGGATATCTATCACTGGCAGGGACATACTTATCAAATATGCTCCAATCAGTATAGTATCTAATTGTTGGGGAGTCCGCTATGTATTGATATGGTATTTCACCATAGAGCTTAGAAGCCTTCTCCAAGACCTCCTTATAGCTCCTAGCCAACCTGTTTCCCTGCTATCCCACAGAGCCTATCTTGGAGAACTCTAGATCTAGGGCAGCCTTAACTAGCGCTGCTTGCTCAAATGGGAGCCTTGCGAGTACATCGCTGAGGAAACCCCCTATTATCAGGCTAAGAGCCTCGTTCTCTTTAAAGCCTCTACTTCTAAGGTAGAACATCAGCTGATCGCTCAGCTTGCCAACACTGGCCTCATGCCCTATAATTGCAGTTGGCTCGTCATTTTGTATGTGTGGATACGTATATGTCTTGCTCTTCTCATCTAGAAGTAGTGAGTCGCACGATGTATAGCTCTTAGAGTTTTTAGCGCCCTTCATGATCCTGACCAATCCTCTATAGATATTGATCCCCCCTGTCATGGATATGCTCTTAGACACAATCCTGCTTCTAGTATTGGGTGCGAGGTGATAGGCCTTAGATCCACCATCCTTTATATGTCCATCCCTAGCAAATGTTATCACATAGCTCTCCATAGAGGCTCCCTCACCCTTTAAGAAGGCTGATGGATATACAGCGCTCACTTTAGATCCTATAGATCCCTCTATCCACTCGACATAGCCGTTCCTCTCAACAATGGCTCTCTTATTATTGAAGTTTATAACCTGTGAAGACCAGTTCTGAAGAGTTGTGAAGTGTAGCCTAGCACCCTCATGGACATATATCTCTACCATCCCATCGTGAAAGCTCAGCCTGCTCAGCCTAGGAGCTGCACACCCCTCTATAACATGGGCATAGCTGTCTCTATCAGCAATTATCAGGCTATGCTCGAAGTTACCCTCACCAGATTTCCCTATTAAGAAGAAAGCCTCTATAGGATATTCGATCTTTACGCCAGGAGGTATATATACGAATATACCCCCACTCCACAGAGCACCGTGGAGCGCTGCGAACTTATGCTCCGGCGGAAAGATCCTCATGAAGTACTTCTTAACAAGATCGGGGTATTTCTGGACAGCCGTATCTAGATCTGTTACTATAGCGCCCTTCTTAGTAACATACTCCTTAACCCTGAGAAATACTGTCTCAGAATCTAGCTGAGCATTTAAACCAGCTAAAAACCTTATTTCAGCCTGCTTTATCCCCAGCCTCTCATAAGCCTCTACAATCTCCTTAGGAAGCTCCTCCCAGGCAGAGGCCTTCGGAACATCCGGCTTTATATAGTAACTCAGCTCCTCCAGATCTAATTCCCCCACGCCTGGAAGCCACTTAGGAGAGGGTAGCTTCTCGAAAATCTCTAGATTTCTTAGCCTCCATAGTCTCATCCACTCAGGCTCTCTCTTAATTTTTGAGATCTCCTCAACAAGATCTCTGGAGATCTTTCCCTTTAAAACAAGCTCTGCACCACCAATTTCTATATGCCCTAGCGCCTCTTCAGCTGGATCCTTGTAGAAGGATTTTAAAAGCTGTTCTTTTACAGCCATATTTACATCGCCTCTAACCTGTATATATTGGCTAGAAAGCTTATAACCTTACCTAATCTAGGACGCCTCTTGAGGAGCATATCTAGCCCTTATATACTCATATCCCTTCTCATCTATAAGCTTCACTATCTCATACCCCCCTGTAAGCACTATTCTACCATCTATCATAACATGCACATAGTCAGGATTGAAATCTCTGAAGAGCCTCGCAACATGGGTTATTACAAGAACGCCCGATCCCCTCTGCTTCAGCTCCTTAACAATATTCCCAATAGCTATTAGACCTTCAACATCCATCCCGCTATCGGGCTCGTCTAGTATTGGGTATCTCGGGTTAGAGAGATATAGCTGAACAATTTCAGATCTTTTCATCTCACCTCCCGAGAAACCCTTATTCAAATATCTATCTAGAAGCTCTTGGGGGAGACTAACCTTCTTCATAACCTCCAGCGCCTTTGCAAATGGAACGCCTCTGGTCTTCGCTATATGGATTAGAAGGTTCCTCGTTTTAATCATAGTTTCTGGAGGAGTCTGGAAAGCTAGAAACACGCCTCTTCTAGCCCTCTCCTCAGGAGGTAGCCCGGTTATATCTTCACCATCAACAAGTATATTACCCTCAAGAAGCTCGTACTTTGGATGACCCATAACTAAATAGGCTAAGCTACTCTTCCCACTACCGTTAGGCCCCATAAGCGCGTGGATCTCTCCCGGCCTTATATCTAGTGACACGCCCTTAAGAACTATTTTCCCCTCTATAGATGCTCTTACATTCCTAATAACAAGACCATCAAACCCCATTGCTACAAACCCGCCTATCTGTATATATGAAGCCTAAAAAGAATATAAGCTTACCGATACCGAGTTTCTAGACTACTTCCTCTCGTATAGCTAGAATTAGTCTGGATACATATGGCAACAGGGGTGAAACACACCATTTTAGGGCAGAAGAAGGGCATTTTATTTGCTTCCAAACAATGGCTTCAGCGAGTTTTCAGTGATACAGAGGGACGTGCCTATAGCGACTATATCGGCTATTGAGCCTGGGTTGATCCCCACGATTCTTAGTTCTTTATCAAGTATTTCTGCATATTCTAGCCAGAGACTCAAGCCTTCTCTCATGATCTCCAATGCTTTTCCAAGGGTCTTCATAACCTCTATAGCTACTTTATAGCCTTTCTCCCTCGCTATCAAAGTATCTACAGTGGTGCTTCCAATAGTTATGAATGCTATAGAGATCTTCTCATATAGCTTCCAAGGATAGCCCTCACAAATGATTCTATATGCTATATATGCCCTGGGATATCCGCTCCAGATCTCATTTAATATTAGGTCATGCCTTCTAAAAGCTTCCACAAAGCCCCAGAAGGAATTCCTGTCATTGTTGGCTCTATATATGTCGGGACCCACACCTATATATTTCATTATATATGAGGGAGAAGCTTCTAATATAGTCTTTGATATCCACTTAAAATCCTCAGGAGATCTGCATTCCCTAGCTATCTCATGAGAGAGTTCTAGAGCCTCTTCTATATCTAATCCACCTTTACGTCCTGGATCCCTTATCAATATACCTACAGCCACAGCTATTGGGGCTAGCAGTAGTGTATAGCCTAGATGCGTGTTTTTACCACTATGTATTCTAGATGATGCTGTGTAGAGCCTATAGATCCTCTTCCCTATTCCCTCGAGGGGGCACGGGCTCTCTCCATACACTATATCGTTTATAAGCCTCCTAAGCTCTATGGCCATTGATGTAGATGTTGCTATGAAGAACCAGTGGGTAAGGTGCTTAGCGTCGCCTATCGGGGACACGTTTCCTGGCTTAGGGTATGATGACGCCTCTATAGCAAGTCCCGAGGCTAGAGAGGCTGCAGCTATATCTATAGCATCATCTGCTAACAAGTATGACTGTCCTCACATTTAGATCTCTGATCACATCTTTCCACTCACTACCAATAGAGACTAAAGAGAATATACCTGCAATCTCCGCCCTAGCCTGTTTCACGATATTTATCAACGCTCTCAGCGTTCTTCCACTTCTCAGAAGATCATCCACCACTAAAACCCTAGACCCCCTTTCAAGACTCTCCTTCGGAACATACAGAGTTACCAGGCTTGGTGGATCTCGGGATAGGTATGTCTCCTCATAGAAATCGCTGAAGCCCAGCTCTTTCCTTCTTTTTGCCACAACTAGGTTAAGATCTAGCATTGATGCTATTGCGAGGCCTACTGGTATTCCATCCACCTCGGTCGTTAGAGCCACGTCTAAATCCTGACCCTTGAAGTGATGGTAAGCCTCTATAGACGCTAGCCATAGTATGTCGGTGCTATATACGAGGCTATACATGTTCACAACATCCCCGTCGACAGGCTTGAGCTTCTTAGCTATAACTCTTCTAAGAACTCCATTCTCGATAAGCATTCTAAGTATCTCGGAGGCCCTCTCTCTAGTTGGTCTAACCACGCCAGCTATGTATCTCCATAGCACAGGAGCCGGTATCCCCAGGATCTCCTGGAGTTCGCTATACTTGAGATTCTTCTTTACTAATCTCAAGGCTGTGATGCATATATACCTCTCATCCTTAACAATCATGGTGTTGTATCCATAATAGAGACTATGTAGCAAGAATATATATTTTTACATATTCATGTAAATATTATAGCTAACCTATACAGATCTTAATGCTTATTATCCTTAGAAGCATTACTTATAGTATGGCATATAGCTGTTGGGTGTGTAGTGAGCATGTTAATCAATACTAAGAATACCGCTCTTATACTGGGTAGGGATAGACCTATGGAGAGTCAGCATAGAATATGGAGGTGCTATAAGAAATGGTCGTAGTTGGTCCAGAGCTTCTCGAGAAGAATGTTGCAGCGAGCCCTCTCCTCGCAAGGGCTTTAAAGATGTTAGAGAGCGATGAGGAAGTTCAGGAGCTACTGAGGATGAGCAATGTAATGGCGGTGTCCAGGCTTAAATACAACGATCATGGGAAGACGCATGCAGTAATAGTTTCAGGAGCAGCCCTCGAAATAGCCAACATATTATTTAAGGCAGGGCTTGTACCAACTGGTATGAGAGATAAAACTCTACATAGCCTTGAAGAAGCGAGGCTAGCTATACTTCTAGGGGCATACCTACATGATATAGGAAACTCTGTTCATAGGACTAACCACGAGCTCCTAGGAGCGCTACTAGCCAGAGATATACTCAACAGGACCCTGCCAGAGATTTTAGGTGAGAAGGGGAGGAGAATTATAGCAATTAGGCAGGAGATAATGCACATAATACATGCAACTGAATATGATACCAAGTGCCTAACCATAGAGGCAGGGATCGTCAAAATAGCCGATGGAACTGACATGTCCCAGGGAAGGGCAAGGGTTCCATATAGGCTTGGAAAAATGGATATGCACGCTATGTCAGCTCTCTCCATAGCCTCTGTCGAGATCTCAGAAGGTACCGAGAAACCCCTAAGGATAACAATAAACATGAACGACTATGCCGGGCTCTTCCAGGTAGAGCAGGTGTTGATGCCAAAGATTTTGACAAGCTCCTTAGAGAATCAAGTAGAGGTTTGGATAAGGGTTAAAGATAAGAGCAGCATATATTATCCAAACAACGCTAGCCTTTAATCCTAGTATAGTAGATCATGTGAGATATCCTATGTAGATCCGCATAATCGGCGATGTTTAAATATCACACACTTTTGACTCTTTGATGATCGATCTACAACTACAAAGGAATTGAAAGAAGTTTGGAAAGAGTTTGGCAATGAATTAATATTTATTTCCAATATTTAGGGGGCGCGCTGCGTCTTAAGACTGTGGGTGACTCCCATCTGAATCTCCAAAGTCCATTAGCCGCATCCTCGAGCACGATGCTGAGCTCGCTTATTAATCTATCACTCATCAATATCTCGTCAGCAAGTAGGGATATAACAAGATCTGCCACGACCTCACGACTAGACTCTCCATTAGAGACTACCGAGACATAGCAGGCCCGAGGGCGGATCCAGACTCTTAAGGGCCCACCAGCAGTTTCGAAAATGGTTTCAGAACCTGGTTCAGGAGGCCATAGACCTAGTAATTCTGCTACCTTAACTGGGACTAGAAGCTGGGCTGTCTCAGCTTCATAGCCGCTATTGGCTAAAGCAGGGGTTTCAAGAACCCTGGTCTCTGTCCTTATTTTCAGCATTACTCTCACGGCCAACTCTAGTCACCGCTCTGATAAATCCAATCCTTGTTTTATGATCCCTCACCAGACCAACAAAAACCCTCTTCAACAGCTCCCCAAAAGATATTACATCGCCGGGTGCTTAAATACCCCGTTCATACGGATCTACATAGGATACCTCACATGATCTACAATATCTACTATATAGAATCGTTAAATTAAAAGAGTAGAAAATGAGTTAGCAAGCTTTACCAAAGCATTGAGCTAGTCATTCGATGGATACCTCTTCCTAGAGAGCACTCAACGTAGATGCCTAATCCTCTTCGGAGCCTTCTGCCGCTTTTCCTAGCTCCATATAGATCTTTAAGCTTTAATAAGAACATGCTTAGATAGTAGGAAGAAATGTAAGAGGTATAAGAGGGAGCTGTAGCCTTTTTCATGGTAGTAGGAATGCTTTTATATTCTTTCATTATTGATTAATGGTTGGAGTGGAAGTTTAGGAACAAAGAGAGGTCCAGGGATAATGGCTAGGAAGATGAAAAAGAGCAATAAGAAGTGGATTTGGGTTGCAAAGCCAGGAGATAAGATAGTTGTTAGTAGAACCGCTGTTCTACTCTCAAAGAAGTTATCTAGGAGGGGGGTTCAGGGCATTGGAAGAGATCGTGAATATATATAGCAGTGCTTGGAGATGTGCTTCCCCACGCATCTAGGAATATTATTGAGAATTGCTATAGGCTTGAGAATGGGAAGTATCGAGAGTTAAGGAATATCTATCCAGATATCCCATCCCACTATATACATGGAGTATGCCAGGATGCGGTTGAAAGGGTTTCCTCTCTTAGGAGGAACAGGGCTAGGCAATACTCTAGAGAGATCTTCAATGAGCTTGTTAAGCATCTAGGTCTGGGGAAAAGGGATCTTAGGGGTAGGAGGATCGTGAGATATCTCTGGAAGAAATCTTGGGAGATTGCTTGACATCGGGTAGATCTTGAGATGGGTGATGGAATACTAGTGCTTAGGATCAATAGTGTTAGCCTATGGCTAGTTGATGACCACGTGTGGAAACCAGTAAACCCTATAAAGATCAATATAAATGGTTTTGAGAACATTTTCTTCACAGGTGTTGCCATTAATACTCATAGGGGTTGGGTGCACCTCGATCTTGAGCATTCTAAGGAGTTCTACAAGCTACTGGCTAGGGGTTTTAAGACGACATCCCACGCAAAGATTAAGCTTGATAGGAAGAATAGGAGGGTGATATTCCACCTATCCCTAGAGAAGAAGGTCGAGATCTACAGGCCTGAGAATATTAAGA
>JAVVGE010000003.1:0-47248 GCA_032249255.1 Desulfurococcales archaeon
TCCCTAGAGGATAGAGACCTCTTAGAAGAAGCAGCAACAAGCCTCTCACCATCCAAGCTATAAGAGACCAGCCTAACACGGGGCACCCGAAAGAAAACACCCAGATTCATGTCTGCACCCACTATTATGAGGAGCTTATTTAATGCTCTCCCTCTAAAGTTAGGCCTCCTTGCTAAGAGGTTGATGACACAGGGTAGAAGTATTACAGCTGAAAGCCTCGCCTTTAAAGCGTAGATGGTTTTACTAGCTTTCCAGGTACTTGTTTTTTGAGGGGCTCTATGGTTTCTGGTGATGAGGGGGTGCTAACCATCTCGGTCGGGGTGATAGTTAGTCCTGAGCCGTAGGCTGTAGAGCTCCTCAGGAGATACAATATAGCCCTAAACTATGCTATGAACAAGATAGTGAGTCTGGATCTAAGAAGCATTGAGGAGGTTCATAATGCTCTATACAGAGAGCTGAGAGAGTGGTTCGGCCTCCCATCCAGGGTCGCTGTTGACTGCTATAGGGATGCCCTTGCAAATGCCAATGCCTGGAGGAATAATCCTTAAGAAGGGTAGGAAGCTGAGGGTTGGTATTTTGTAGTTCTGATGATCTACTATAGGATTGAAAGGCATCTAGAGAGCTAGGGTCTTAGCGAAATAATATTTATAAGGGGGTTAACATATATAGTCATAAGCTATGCGGGGTGGTTGGCTAGGCTTCCGGTAGGGTGTATATATTCGACACGACACTTAGAGACGGAGAACAGACCCCAGGTGTAGCTTTAACTGTTGAGGAGAAGGTTAGAATAGCTGAGGCTCTTGATGAACTCGGTGTTGATGTTATAGAGGCTGGCTTCCCAATAACGAGTCCTGGCGAGTTTGAGGCTGTTAAGCGAATAGCCGGTCTCGGTTTAAATGCAAAGATATGTGCACTTGCCAGAACCGATATTAAGGATATGGAGCTTGCTCTAGATACTGATGTTGATAGAGTACATGTGTTTATCGCTACTTCGGATCTTCATCTAAAGTATAAGCTCGGAATCACGAGGGAAGAGGCTCTTAGAAAGGCTGTAGAGGCTGTTGAATATCTTAGATCCCATGGAGTCGAGATCGAGTTCTCCGCTGAAGATGCCACGAGGAGCGATCCTGATTTTTTGAGACAGATCTATTCAGCAGTGGCTGAGGCAGGAGCTAGATACCTAGATATACCCGATACTGTTGGTGTTGCAACACCAGAGCTAATGGAGAATTTGGTGAAAATTGTTTCTAGCATTGCTAAAAATAGTATCGTGAGTGTTCATTGTCACAATGACTTTGGCTTAGCAACAGCTAATAGTATAGCGGGTGTTAGAGCTGGTGCTAGGCAGGTGCATGTAACTATAAACGGGATCGGGGAAAGGGCTGGAAACGCTAGCCTTGAAGAGGTTGTGATGTCCCTCAAGATCCTCTATGGATACGAGATCAACATAAGAACAGAAAAACTCGTAGAAGTGTCCAGCCTAGTCTCAAGATTAACAGGAGTAACTGTCCAGCCTAATAAAGCCATCGTGGGTAGAAACGCCTTTGGACATGAGAGCGGAATACACACACACGGCATACTGAGAAACCCAGCTACCTACGAGCCTTTCCCACCAGAGGTTGTTGGTGCAAGGAGATGGCTGGCTGTTGGAAAGCACGCAGGATCCCACGGCATTAGGGCGAGGCTTGAGGAGCTAGGGTTTAGCGTCGATCAGATCCAGCTAAAGACCATAGTTAGTAGAGTCAAATCTCTGGGGGATATGGGCAAGAGGGTGACCGATAAGGATCTCATAGAGATTGCAAAGGAGGTTCTGAACCTCCACAGATCTCGTGAGAAAGGGGTTATCAATTTAGTTGGTATAGATATCCATAGCATTGGGGCAGCTGTGGAGAGCGTTATAAGGGTATCTATAAGAGGTGACAACAACACATTCCACGGAAAAGGGCAGGGAGGGCTAGAGGCAGTCTCTAATGCTATTAGGCATATGCTTAAGCCATATGGGGCCAGGATAAAGGATTACAGTATCAAGGTCTCTAAAGCAGGGGGTGGGATAGATGTGGAGGCTATAGTAACTCTAGAGGATAGCAGAGGGAGGATTGTGAGTGCTAGCTCGATTAGGCCCGACATATACTGGGCGTTTGTAGAAGCAGCTATAGATGCCCTCAATATCGCTCTGACAGATAATAGGGGTGGGGATATGTATGTATAGAATAGCGTGGATCAGAGGTGATGGGATAGGTCCCGAGATATCTGAAGCAGCCCTCAACGTTATACATGCTATCGAGAAGGAATTCGGCATATCACTAGAAATTCTATTCTATGACGCAGGTGACGAGTGTCTGAAAAGAAGAGGGATCGCCCTGCCCGAAGAGACTATTGAGGGGATTAAGAGGGCCGATGCATCTATTAAGGGGCCTGTTGGCGAGACTGCTGCAGATGTTATAGTAAGATTAAGGCAGATACTGGATCTGTATGCTAATATAAGGCCTGTGAAGAACTATCCAGGTGTGCAGAGCATAGGCAAGGTGGATCTTGTGATTGTAAGAGAAAATACAGAAGATCTATATAAGGGATACGAATTCGAGGTAGGCGATGCTGTTATAGCTATGAGGATCATTAGTGAGAGAGCTAGCAGAAGGATAGCTAGGATAGCCGGTGAAATAGCCCTGGGTAGGAGAAGGCATGTCACTATAGTACATAAGGCTAATGTGCTTAGGAAAAGCTGCGGGCTATTTCTTAGAGTAGCTAGGGAGGAGCTATCTAAATACGGCGTTACCGTTAGGGACATGCTTGTGGACGCCGCGAGCATGGCTTTGATAAGGGATCCTGGGTCTTTCGATGTGATACTAACTACAAATATGTTTGGAGATATACTGAGCGATGAAGCAGCTCAGGTCGCCGGGAGCCTGGGTCTAGCACCTTCGGGTAATATAGGTGAGACTCTAGCTATCTTCGAGCCTGTGCATGGTGCAGCGCCAGATATAGCTGGGAAGGGCATAGCTAACCCATACGCCATGATACTCTCGACATCCATGATGTTCGAGTGGCTAGGTAGGAGGAGGTCTGACAAAAAGCTTGTAGAGGTATCTAGGAATATAGAAGAGGCGGTTACTACAGCTATAACAAGAGGCTGTAGAACACCAGACATAGGGGGTAACATGAAGACAGCTGAGGTAGGTAGATGTGTAGCAAACATAATAGCTGGGGGTGTCTAGATGGGGGCAACCATATATGAGAAGATATGGGATGCGCATAAAATAGCTAGCGATGGCGATAGGGATCTGCTATATATTGATAGGCACTATATACATGAAGTAACATCTCCCGTAGCTTTTGAGAGGCTCAGAATCCATGGTAGAAGAGTTAGAAGACCGGACTTGACAATAGCCATAATGGATCATAATGTCCCTACGGGAGATAGAACAGCTCCCATATCAGATCCTCTCTCGCTAGAGCAGATGGAGACCCTCAGGAGGAACGCTTATCAACACGGTATAATGCTCCTAGACTACTATAGTCCCTATCAAGGCATAGTCCACGTAGTGGGGCCAGAGCTGGGGTTAACACTCCCAGGGATGACAATAGCTTGTGGAGATAGCCACACCTCTACCCATGGAGCCCTAGGAGCCTTGGCATTTGGTATCGGAACTAGCGAGATCGAGCATGTCTTGGCAACACAGACTCTCTGGATCAAGAGGCCCATGAGCATGGAGATCAGGTTAAGAGGAAGCCCTGGTAAGGGTGTTATGTCTAAAGATGTAGTTCTAGCATTGATAGGGTCTATAGGTACTGGAGGAGCTATAGGACATATAGTGGAGTTCAGAGGAGAATACATAGGATCGCTGAATATAGAGGAGAGAATGACAATAACCAATATGGCGACTGAAGCAGGTGCTAGAAGCGCTATTATATCACCTGACGAGAAAACAATTGATTATCTACGTGGAAGGCCCTTTGCTCCAGAGGGAGAGGAGTTTGAGGAGCTATCAAGGTTCTGGAGATCCCTGGCAACAGATCCGGGAGCCCGATTCGATAAGATCTTCGAGATAGACGTATCAAAAGTAGAACCCCAGGTAACGTGGGGTACAACACCCGCCATGGTATCCAGCGTTAACGACGTAATCCCAGATCCCAGCTCCTATGAGGATAAAACTATGAGGGCATCTGTTGAAAGGGCCCTCAGGTACATGGGTCTCAGACCTGGGATGAGGATAACAGAGATCAATATAGATAGGGTCTTCATAGGGTCTTGTACTAATGCGAGGCTCTACGATCTAATACAAGCAGCTAGAATAGTCAAAGGTAGAAGAGTTAAGAACGGTGTAAGGGCCATGGTTGTTCCAGGCTCGCAGCTCGTAAAGAGGCAAGCCGAGAGGCTAGGTCTCCACAGGATCTTCATAGGAGCAGGTTTCGAGTGGAGGAACTCTGGATGTAGCCTCTGTATAGGTATGAATGAGGATAGACTATCCCCAGGCGAGAGGTGTGCCAGCACATCTAACAGGAACTTTGAAAATAGACAGGGGCCCGGCGGCAGGACTCATCTCGTTAGCCCGCTAATGGCTGCGGCTGCAGCAATAGAAGGCAGATTTATAGATGTAAGAGAATATGAGATCCTTCCTCTGGAAGAGGTCGTAGATCTAGATATGCTTGAGAAACTGGGATATGGATGGATGTTGAGGTGATTCTATGGGTATCACCATAGTTGAGGGTAAGGTTGCTCCACTACCCATCGAGAACGTAGATACAGACCAGATAATACCAGCCCAGTTTCTGAAGATAAGTAAGAGAGAGGGGCTTGGCAGATACCTCTTCTATAGATGGAGATATGATGATCAAGGGCGCCCTAAGGAGGGATTTATACTTGACGATCCGAGGTATTCGGGGGCATCTATACTAGTTACTGGAAAGAATTTCGGAATAGGCTCATCAAGGGAACACGCTGTCTGGGCCCTCATAGACTATGGAATCAAAGCCATTATATCACCTTCTTTTGGCGATATATTCTATGAAAATGCTGCTAGGAACGGTCTTGTATGTGTAAAGGTTGGGGAAGATATTGTAAGAGAGATTATGGAAGAGGCTTTGAGAAGAGAGCTGATTGTGAGAATAGATCTTGAGAAGAGATCCCTCTCATATATGGGAAAGAGCGTTAGCTTCGAGATTGAGGAAGGCGTGAGGAAGAGGCTAATGCTAGGTTTAGATGATATAGGGGTTACACTAGAGATCTATGGTGAGGCTATAAGTAAGTTTGAAGAGAGATTAAAGAGTTTTGTGAAGATTAGAAAGGGGGTTTTCATTCCTCTATAATAGATCGATCTATCTTTTCTCGCCAACTCTCCTTAGAAGATCTACTCCCGAAACCCTGTTATATATAGGCATTACCAAGAGATAGGCAAAAAACACAACCCATATTAAATATGTGTAGCACACGAATCTCCCATTAACCATAGCTTCAACGTCTATGGGAGGTGGTAGGGAGCAGCTACTGGGTACAAGTAGCCCTGCCTCTCCAAAGAGAGCTAGGCTATAGATAAGGATCAGAAGCATCATAATTATTGGAATAGTAGCGGTGATCATGGATACCCTGAAGATCCTTCCCCTTAGTCTTCTATACTTCAGGTTTAGCACACCGACCTTCTTTTTAGATCTCACCTTAGAAACTCTCTCGATATCCTTAGCAATTCTAGGAGCCTCGCTAACCAAGCTCTCAGGTTTTGTTGCCTTTCTAACTAGATAGCCCGAGACGAGGATCAGATATATAGTTAGTATAACTATATTTATAGCATATATATTGAGTGCAGCCATAGCTACTGTCCTCAAAATCCTTTTAAGCTATTTGAGCTAAAAAATTTAGAGAACCATGGTAAGTCCTAGACGGCGTTCGAGATCCCTTAAGAGGATCAAGATAAGAACACCTGGCGGTAAGAGCATTGTTCACTATGAGAGAAGCAGGAAAACCATTGCCAGATGCGGTAGATGTGGCGCTCAGCTAAATGGCGTTCCAAGAGATGTTAGGGATCTTAGGAATCTCTCCAAAAGCTCAAAGAGACCTAATAGAGCATTTGGCGGGGTGCTCTGTCACAAGTGCCTCGAAGAGATCTATAGGGAGATTATAAGGAGCACGGGCCATGAGAGATAGAGGCCTTGTTATAGCAATTAGCGGCCCTCCAGGCTCAGGGAAATCTACTCTTGCATCTGCTCTAGCGAAGGAGCTTGGCTTAAGGCACCACTCTACCGGTGCTATATTTAGGAGGATAGCTTCTGATAGAGGGGTGTCTGTCGAGGAACTTGATAGAATCGCTGAGAGCGATCCCTCAATAGATCTCATGATAGATAGTATTGCTAAGAGAGAGGCTATGAAGGGAGGGGTAGTTGTGGAGGGGCATATAGCAACATGGATGGTGAAGGAGTATGCAGATCTGTTGGTATATGTTACAGCCCCCATCGAGATCCGGGCTGCGAGGGTTGCTGCTAGAGATGGCATATCTCTTGAAGAAGCTAGGCGAAGGATCGAGGCTCGTGAGGGGTCTATGAGGAGGAGATTTAAGGCTCTTTATTCGATAGATATTAATGATCTGAATATTCATGATATTGTGATAAATACCTGGAGGATCAGTGTAGATGCTATGGTGAGAATCGTGCTAACAGTTATAACGGAGATTATGAGGATAAGGAACGATAGGATATTCTCATCTACATCTCTACAAGACCGCTGACCTCTTCCCGCCCTGAAGGTAGGGGTTCCCTTTGGGCGGTTCATTGTTTGGGTCTGCATCCCCCTTTTGAGGGTTTAGCCCCGGGCCGGGTCTCCAGCCCATTATCCCTATCCCTTGCCAGCTAGAGCCCCCGCTGGCTGGCTCACCGGGACTAGGGGTTATGGGTATGTTGTATGCTCCCACAATGTCTGCTCTGCATTGAATATCTTGTTTATCTTTATGCATTTGAATAATCCTCGCTTAATCCCCTACCCGCAGTCATTGGTTCTATGTGCTGGGCATTTTGATTATGAGCCCCTCTCATCTAGAAGATCGCTTTAATCCGTGTTCCTCGGCAACATCTCCTATCCTCCTCTGGAAGTGTCTGTATGTCCATATATGCACGTTGTTGAAGTCCCTATTCTCCTGGGCAATGTTCTTTGGTAGCTAAGCCTTTATAACCGAGACTCCCATGCCGTGTAGCTACTCAACAGCATGCCTAACTCTTGAATCGATATAGCTTTTGATCTGCCTCCTCCACTTAGCATACATAGACCTGAGTCTTCTGGAGGTCTTTAAGCCATACTTATTCAACTTGGACTGGTATTCTGCAATCCTCATCCTCCAATAGTGGGATATAGCCTTCAAAGGTCTTCCATTAACAAGCATTGATAAGCCATTCTCAACGTATATAGCCATTAGATTGTTTATCCCAGGATCTATTCCCGCCTCAGGCTTTCCCTTAGGCTCCCTGGGTACTCTAACTCACTCCTTTTCTAGCAGCTTTCTCACTAGCATCATATGGTATGTGTGCATACCACCTCCCCTTGTCCTCCGATGATCATTGATCATCACTGATATTCATTTGTTTTGGATTGCTTTGCTTCTTGATCCACAGGGATGTTATTATATCACTGTGGCCATCGAGGGACCTCCACCTCCCCCAAAGAGATCTATGGATCTCTATGGGCTCGCTGGTGGCTTTTAAGCCCAGCGGCACCGGGCTCCCATCTAGGATTAGAACCCCGAAGCACTTCTGGGCAGCGCCCTCATCCAGAGCTCCGGTCTCGGGTGCTCCAAAGGTCATCGCATCACGAGGGCTCTCCACACACAGGTCTAGTAGAGATATCACCTCATCATCAAAATAGATAGGGATTGGATACTTATAAGCTTAAGCTGGAGAACATGGTGAAGCTATACAGCATCAGTATACCACATAGCATTAAGAGGTCTTAGCACTAACGAATACTAATACTGTGAATAATCATGAAAACTGAAACAGCCCTAAGACCTCTCTAGAGTATTCAACAACCTCTCCTACAAGAATATCCCTACGATACTTAGGAATCCAGACGAAGTGATATGCACACTAATACCTAGCATTCCTAGTACTTCTAGGCCTTATCCACCCTAGAGATTCGCCCTCCAAGGCGCTCTCCAGAATACATTAGAGCATAAAAACCTAATAAGCTTTCTTCTCCATCCCCGCCTTAAAAGGCGAGGCTTTTGGTTGTAAAGACGATATTATTAAAAAGTCTATAATATAGCTCTATAATATAGCCCTAACATATCCACCGTCAATGAGGATCATAGCACCATTTATATATGCAGCTTTATCGCTTGCTAAGAAAGCTGCTAGATATCCTATCTCCTCCGGCTTTCCAAGCCTCCCCAGTGGTATATCCCTAGCCATTATTTTGAGCGCCTCATCAACCGATATTCTATTCCTCGCAGCCATATCCTCAGCGATCTTTATAGCTCTCTCAGTCTGAATATGACCCTGCATAATCCCGTTAGCTGTTATTCCCTTAGAACCAAGCTCCATCGCCAATGACTTCACAAGCCCTGCAATACTAAGCCTCACGGTGTTTGAAAGCACTATATTCGGGAGGATCTGTTTAAGCGTGCTCGAGGTTATATAGATCAATCTCCCCCAGCCTCTCTCGATCATGACTGGCACAACAAGCCTGGTTAGCCACACAGCACTTAGAAGAAGCAGTCTAACGGCCTCCTCCCAATCTTCGAAGCTGAGTTCCATGAATGTGCCTAGCTTTGGGGGGCCTGTATTATATACCATGATATCTATTCTCCCGAATACATCTAGAGCTTGCTTAACTAGGTTCTTAACGTCTGCCCTAGATCTTAGATCAGCCGTGATACCAACAACCTCAGAATTTGAGATCTCCCTCAAAGTAGATACAGCACGATCAACGTTCTCCTTATTTCTAGAGGTTATTATGATATGGGCACCCTCCTCTGATAAAACTTTTGCAACCCCAAAGCCTATTCCCTTAGTTGATGCAGTTATAAGGGCTACTTTACCCCTTAGATTAAGCTCCAATCTAGCCACCAAACAAATCAACATCTAGGAATATATAAATAATTATATATGCAGAGACTGTTACAAAAAGCAATAGATTTAAATACATCTAGTTACTTATAAATACTTGGTGTGTGCATGGAGGAACGTTATATTAGTAAGGGGTTTACTAGAGTTTGGAGGAGGGTTGGGGGAAGCTCATTGGGATTGCTAGGGGAGGGATGCACACTATTACTAAACCGATTATAGGTTTTAATATCCTGGATCCTTATATATTTGGTATATGTATGAGGGATCTGTGTCTTGGATAGGATTTTCAAGGTTCTTCGTAGAGCTGTTGTTTTAGAGTGCTATGCTAATAAGCCAGCTAGAGAAGCTCTCGGGGAGATTGTAGATCGGCTAAAAGCTATGATTAGCAAGATGGTTGAGTATGCATTAGATCATAAAGCCTCTTAGGAGACACTGCACAGGGTCTTCTATGAGAGGTATAGGATCAGTATCCTTGAATGCCAACAAGGGTTATTAAGGGATCCTATAGATAGAGATGCTGTTAGAAGGGCTAAAGCCTTTAGAGAGCTTTTGAAGAAGGGTAGAGCTTACACAGGGAAGCCAGAGGTTAGGAGGGTTAAGATAGTCTACTCGGATAACCAGGATTGGGGGCTCGAGAATGGTGGCTTGAAAATTAGAACCCATGGGGTTGGATAGAGCTGAGGTATAGGGGTAACAGGCAGTTGTATAGATACCTCTACAGCGGCTGGGATCTAGCTAGCGAGCTAAAGCTAGAATGTAATGGGGGGAGGGTGCTTGCCTACCTAGCATTCTCAAGATCCTTCGAGATCACCTACGATCCTAAGAATGTTGTTTCTCTAGATGTTAATGAGAATAATGTTACGATAGCAGTATTCAGGGGTGGCATGTTTGTTGAGGTTATCAGGGTTGAGACTGGCCTTGGAAGGATGGTTATGGCTTATTCTGTTAGGAGGGAGAGGATCTCTAGGGAAGATCTGCTAGTGGGAGGGATGTTAGGAAGAAATTAAGGAATCCTCATAGAGGATCTTGCTAGGGAGAACAATGCTGTAGTTGTTATAGGAGATATCGATGGTGATGATAAGGAGAGGATGGAGAGTGATAGGGGTGGGAGGCTTAGGCACAGGATTCATCGGTAGAGTGTAGCTAAGCCGAGAAAGCTTCTCGAGGATAGGCCTATACACGTTGTAAGGTATCTGAGGAGGAGTCCTCAAGCGTAGACTCGTTTACGATGAAGAGGATCGATGGCTACATCCCCCTAGTGATCCGTACTGCAGTGAGGGGGGCTAATGGAAGATATAAGGCTATGAAGATAGTATTGAGGATAGCATATGTCGATGGCAGGGTTGTTGAGAGGGATGTAGTGGGAGCTATAAACATCGGCTTTGAGTACATCTCCTCAGGTGGGAGGCCCGTGGCGTTTGGCTCGACGGGCACCCATGAGGCTCGGGTGAAGCTGGTGATCCCGAGCCTAGGTGCAACCCCGCTAACGGTATTTGATGGTATTTCCAAATATTTGTATTACCGTTAGCGGAAAACGCTTCAGCATCAGGGTTGAAAATAGTTAGTTTATGATATGAATATTTTCATGAATATTTTCCGTATATGGATCGAATCCTCGTTAAGCTATCTCAATATTACTAATAGGATCAGAGCTTGTTGAACGAGATCCTTGTGAGCCAATATATAGATCTTAGAACTCCTATGAAGTTATTTAGATCTATATTTGAGAAGGTCATCGCCATCGCGCCCTTCGTTTCTTTAAGGCCTTTAAAGATCCATTCGATATTTTCAAAGATCCTGCCAATCATATGTGCAACAAGACTCCTAATAAATGTATTCTTTATACCAGCTGTTAAACTCGGTATAAGTTTCCTCGTTATCTTCAAATTATATTTCCAAGATATGTAGAGCAGATCCCAATAGTTTTTAGGAAGTCTCTCCATAGCCGGGAATGGATTATTCTTTATTCTTGATGTTCCTATAGGTATTACTGGTAATGGAAAGATCCATGCTATGTATCCATGATCTATTATTTTCTGAACAAGCTCTATACTATCCTCAACATCATCTTCCGTCTCCTCTGGATAGCCGATCGTCATAGTATAACATGGGTATATATAGTTCTCATTCATAATAGCAGTAGCATCTATTATAATATCCCACCAATCCTCAGGCCTCCACGGATATGCCTTTGCCCTCATATACTTATTCAAGATCTTCAGGCTTCCACTCTCAAGACCAACTACAGGTGCTACAGACCTCTTACTATCATATCTGCCGATTTCAGCCATAGCCTTAACGGTCTTAGGCGACTCCCTAACTGCTGGGGCAGATATATGTGGAAACCACAGCCCGTCTACACCCATTGACATTAGCTCTGTATAGAGCTTCACAATAGCGTCGTGATTCGTTCTGAGCCTCTGAGAGCCGTATAGAAGGATATCGTCCGTGATCATCTCAACCCTATCTATATCGGCTCTAAAATTTATCTCAACCTCCTTCTTGATCAGTTCCAGAGGCATCGATCTAAATGTTTCGGGGGTTATCGAGCAGAACCAACATCCTCTGGGACAGCCTCTAGTGATCTGAACCTCTCCAAGTCTTGTAGGATTTATTATAGATGGGATCTCCTCCACATTTGGATCTCTCCCTCTAACTATTGGGGGAACCTCTTCTCTATTAACGAGTCTCTGTATGACACCTGGAAGATCCTTCTCAGCCTCCCCTATAAAGATTACATCAACAAAGCTGGGCCTTTGATTCACAAGCTCCCAGGCACTAGGACCTCCTACTATAACTCTAAACTCATATTTCTTCTTGAGCCTATTAATCTTCTCTCCAAGCTCCCTGAAAAACCTAGCGGTCCATGTCTCGCCTCCTCCGAAGATCATGGAGAGCTTATAACTAACAGGATCAATCCCAAGCGGATCGTGAACCGAGATCCCAACAACCTTTACCCCCATCCTAACGGCTCTCTCTATTTTTTCAGGAACCACAACCCAAGTGCTAAAACCAAATCGGATTAAAAGAGCCTCCAATTTTCTCAGAGCATATGGAGCTGAGAGAGCCCTCCCATACCTATCACCCTTGATAGGGGGAGTGAACAGCCTATCCATAAAGAATCTTGGAACTAGCCTAGCAGGCATGCATGCTACATATCCCAGCACACTCGAGCCACCATAGTCCGTGAAAGACCCTCTATCAGCTGTTAAAATAACCTCAGGCCTTCCAAGAAGGGCCTGAGACATGGCCCTACCTCATAAGATTTTCATGGGGATATATAAATTCATGTTGCTCTAAGTGTATATAAGTATATAGGGGGTACATGGTTAATATAGACGATCTGCCCGGTTTAATGGTCAAAGTGCTCTTCATATACTTCCCAGCCATGGCCGCTAACGGTGCACCCGTCTTTATTAAGAAAGGCACTCCCATAGATCTTGGGAAGACCTTTGTAGATGGCAAAAGAGTTCTTGGCGATGGGAAAACCTATGAAGGATTATTAGTTGGGATCATGTTTGGATCTGGAGTTGGTGCTATCTATACATCTGCACTCGGTAATCCTGCTTATATCATATACTCCTTAGTGTCCTCTATAGGCGCCTTGCTAGGAGACATTATAGGCGCATTTATAAAAAGAAGGCTCGGAATACCTAGGGGAGCTCCAGCACCTCTTCTAGATCAGCTTTCATTCTATCTCTTCGCTAACCTCCTTATAAAGATCACGGGGCTAGATGTTAGCATAAACCACATAATAGGCGTATGGGAGTTCATATTTGGCGCCTTGATAGTTTTTATACTCCATATAAGCACTAATTGGGGGGCATATAAACTGGGGATAAAGAGTGTTCCATATTAGGCCGATATATTATATTTTTATTATTAATGTCTTTCTCCGTCCTGAGGAGCCGGATTTCTATTACCTGATCCCAGGTGTTACTTCTTCGAGCGGAGGTTATCGGTTTCCGCCTTTTTGAGTTACTAGCTCTTTAATTTCTTAAGCCTGGTGAACACGCTGTTTTTAATGCTGCATCCAGATCAGTGTTGATCTTCTTCTTTATTTTTTCTCTATATATTTATGGACTTCTATGTACTTTTCCATTCTTATGTCTGATCCTATATATTGAGCATGAGTAGCCAGCCTATCCCTCAGAGACTATCTCCGATTTGTGTCATATTCTCTAGATATCTATCATCCATAGACTGTTACAATGTTATCATGGATTTAAATATCTACGGTTACTTATAGATGCTTAATGTGTATAGGGCAATGGTATATGGTTTAAGCTTATAAGATATCTTAGGCGAAATCTTTGGACCTGGGCCTAGGCCTAATCCCACCAACTTTTGTTAGTGGGAAAACGCTATCTACTTATATCATCTGCTAGAGCTTGATCTCTATTAATATCACCTAATATTTCTAGATGATTCTATAGAATAACAATAGAAGAATAGATTTGCTTCGCTATTGCTGGGTTTCTACTCATTAATCATTAGTTATTACCATTCTTCTTTTCCACTGTTCCACTATATCATATCCATAGATCTCTATAAACATTCTTCTACCCTCTTCCGTCATCTTAGTGGGATTCCATGGAGGATCATATACCACGTCAACATATATCTCTTTAGCCTCTGGTATAGCGCTGACTAGGTTCTCATAAACAAAGTATGGAAGCTCTGTCGATACAGGACAGCCGACAGCAGTCAAGGTCATTGTTACTGTTACTATTCCATCGTCGTCGACTTTTATGTCATATATAAGTCCTAGATCATATATATTTATCGGTATCTCTGGATCATATATTTTTTTAAGTGCGTCAATAGCCTTCTCAACTATTTTCTTCTTATCTTCTTCATTTAGCTTAGGCATAGATTCCACCTTAATATTAGGTGCTAAGGGGTTTATATTTTTCTTATGTGCATAAACAGCTATCCCAGATCTTTCCTCCAATACTTCTTAGCTCTTCTACCAACTTCTCACACACATTCTCACAGTTTCTTCTAGCCTCTTCATTGTTTGTTGAAGATGACATGATATATATATCTAGTATGGGGATCCCGAGTTCCATGCCTTTTGGCTGGCTCTTGACATAGATCCTTGGGTGTTCTTTCACAAGCCTATTTATTATCTTAGCAGCGCTAGACTCCATAACCCCTTTCACAGTTACAGTTCTCTCAGAGATCTTCACGCTGCTTAACCCTCTTAACATCGGCTCCACGCTCTGCTCCCACATAGCCTGCATCTCACTCGGAACGCCTGGGAGAGCTATGAAGAAGGTGCTATCCTTCTTAACAATTATTCCTGGGGCAGTTCCGACAGGGTTGGGTATCGGTGAAGCGCTCTTCGGCATCATGGCCATCTTGATCCTCTCAGGGGTTAGCTCTAACCCTCTAGAGAAGTATTTCTCCCTCACCATTCTCAGGGCCTCCTCATTAACGACATATTCCTCTCCTAAGTATCTCGAGAGAGCCTCTGATGTTATATCGTCATATGTAGGTCCTAGCCCTCCTGTGGTGATAATTACTGTTGATTGGAACCTCTTATGAGATACGTTGAGGATCTCGATAATCAAATCCATTCTATCGGGAACCGAGGCCGCGAGAACAACATCGAAACCTAGTAGAGTGAGTCTTCTCCCAAGATATTGAGAATTTGTGTTCAGGATCCTTCCCTGAACAACCTCGTTCCCGATAGTTAGTATAGAGGCCCTTAGAGACATAGACTCAAACCCCGCTAGATCTTTGAGAGGAATGGTATCCTGTATGGGCTGGGCATCGAGGAGAGATCTATGTCGAAGGTGAACTGAACAGTGTTGAAATTCATCCTGAAGTCTATAACCTGCTTCTTAACATCCTCAGGATCCCTCCCATCTATGAGGATCATTCTGAAGAACTTGGCGACCTCTTTAAAGTCTCCCTCCTTCATACCAAGCCTAGTCATCTCCTGCACTCCCGTCCTTAAACCGCTGGGATCCTTAACAGCCTCGGGAGGATCATAAGGCAAGAGATTCTTATTAACTATTATATTTGATCTCTCTAGGAGCGCCGCGGCCTTAGCACCTCCACCATATGCTCTCACATCAAGCACCACCTGATGGGATCTCGTGTATCCTAGGTGCTCTCCCAACACCTTAAAGCCCTCAGCTGCGAGAGCCTCTGCAAATGCCTTTGCATTCCTAACTATCTGATCCGCGTATCTCTCTCCAAAATGAATCATTTCGATAGCTGTCACAGCCGTCGCCGGGAGTCTGTGAAGATGGTGGTTACTAACAAACCACGGAAAGATCGTCCTTGCTATCGCTTTATATAGTTGCTCATTATTTGTTAAGATCACCCCTCCCTGAGGGCCTGGAAACGTCTTGTGAGTTGAAGCGGTGACTATGTCAGCGCCAGATGCAAACGGATCTCTCCATCTCTTACCAGCAATTAATCCTAATACATGGGCAGCATCATACACCACTACCGAACCCACTGAATGGGCTGTCTCCGATATCTCCTTTATGGGATGTGGGAAGAGGTATAGGCTGCCACCCATAACCACGAAGACGGGTTTAACTTCTTCAATCACCTTTCTAGCTTTATCTACATCTATGTTCAGGCTCTCCATATCAAAGGGCATCTCTATATGCTCTATCCCGAGAGCCCCTAGAGTTCCGAACTTAGTATGACTAACATGGGCCCCTGCCTGGACCGGTGCTACTACAGCCTTAGAACCAGGGAGGGCTAATGCCCTAAACGTAGATGCATTTGCTATAGTCCCACTAATGGGTCTCGGCTCTACATATTTAACTCCAAAAAGTCTTGACATGAGATCCATTACTAGCTCTTCAACCTCATCCACATATATAAGACCCTGATAAAGCCTCCTCCTAGGCCTGCCCTCAGCATATCTATGCATCATATCACACATATAGACAGCCTCTGCTAGAGGACTCATCACATTCTCGCTTGGGATCAGGTTGAGTGAGCTTCTCCTCCATGTATTATGCTCTATAGTCAGATTTATAATCCTACTTAACTCGCCAGGGATCTGTGAGCTCACATAACACACCAAAATAGAATCTAGAGGAAAATATATAACAGCATATATATAGGATATATAGATAATAACTGTATGTAATATAACATCCTCCCACTCTGGCGAACAGGATTTCTTTTATTAGCTATTTCGATGTTAACTGCTAAAGGTTTGATTTGATGTATGTTTCTATTTCTTCTTAACCGATATTAATGCCAGCATATAGCCGAAAACAGTGCTTCTATTGATGAAATCACTAATATATACTATATACACCAAGATGCTAGAAGAAATGCTATTGTATTCTTTAGAGACAAACTTTTAATGGGTAGTGCTTGTCATATTTCAATGAGCCTCTGGGGCATTTTAAGTCCTGATCCTGTTAAGATAGCCATTGAATTATCGAAGCTCTGGCCATTGCTTAGTGCCTTTATAATACCTGCTATCGGGGTAGCCGATGTAGGTTCTACGATAAAGCCTTTTGCTATAAGAGTCTTTAAAGCTTCTCTGATTTCACTGTTGCTTACAACTATTACATCTCCAGAGGTCTCCTTAATAGCATCGATCATCTGTTTGAGTCGGGGAGGCTTCTCAAGAGATATTCCGTCCGCTAGGTTCTCTTCCTCAGTATATAATTCTTCTCCTTTTAATGCTTTATATAGGGGGTGGAATCTCGTTGTTTGGATAGCTATTAATTTGGGGATCTTCTTTCTATATCCAAATCTCACGAGTTCCTTAAAACCCCTGTAAAGTCCCAGAAGTAGTGTTCCGCTAGATGTAGGGATAAAGATGGAATCAGGTAGTTCCTCGATCTGGTAGTGGATCTCGTAGGCAATGGTCTTCATAGCCTCAATATAATGAGGCAACCACGTGTGGGGTAGATAGGCTCCTTCTCTTTCAGCAGCGACTCGAGGGGCAAGCTCAGCTGCATGCTCCCTAGTCTCTGCCAGTACTACCTCAGCACCACATAGACTTAGAAGATCTAGCTTACCCTTGGGAATACTCTTCGGAGCCACGATCACAGCCCTTAATCCATGAGCTCTCGAATAACATGACATAGCTATACCAGCGTTCCCTGAAGAATCCTCTACCACGGTTCTAGCCCTCCTAGATAGTGCCATAGACACTGCGAGCGCTGCGCCTCTATCCTTGAAACTTCCGGTCGGATTTTGGTGCTCAGCTTTAACTAAGATATCCAGGCCTCCCAGCTTTAATACTGCGATCTTTGTAAGACCTTCTCCAAGCGTAGCCCTATACCCGTATCTTGGTAGCTGCTCTGAGAAACACCATATACCCAATCTACACCTGAGAAACTCAACAGAATCTGGGAGGATGCTCCCAACCCTGTATTCGAGTTCTAGGGGCGAGCCACATCTGGGGCATGAGTAGATGTTGAGCCTCTCTTCCCCTCTCCAACCGCAGAATCTACATGAAATGAAGATCTGATCAGAGGACTCCTTCATAGACCAACACCTAGAAAATTCTTCACCCTATGTCTAAAATTTATATCCTCATATCGAGCTCCATAGATCTTCCAGAGGGATCTTCAATTATCAGCGTAAATCTCTCTTCACCCTTCATAGCCCTCTTCATCCACTCAACCACCTCACGGCATCTCATAGGATTCTCTGTTTCATTACACATGGGCTCTAGGTGTTCTATATACTTTTCTAACAACCCATCCACAGTTGTTATTTCATCCACAGCCCCAGATCTGGGGGTACTTACTAACCCTATCTCTGGGATAGTCACTGTCGCTTCCCTCGATTTAAAAAGCTTCCTCGATAGATCATCGGGGTTATTAACCTCAATTATAATCACTCTCTCCCCACCCATTATATCTTCTGGTATCTCCTCAAAATATCTATAACTCCACTGGGGGCATATAACGACTATAGAAATCTGATTCCCCACTGTTGGGTCACCGCGCCTTAGAACCTTCATAACACTGCCAGAGCCACACTCAGGATCTTCTATCGGGATCTCATATAAAACCTCTATAGAAGACAATAACACCCCCATGATAATAAAATAGTTAATACTAAATAACTAAATAAGAGGCTGCTTCAATAACGATCGCTATTGATCTGTTTTAAGCTTTATTTCGCATCGTCATCGGCTGCCAATTGTTCTAGACTCTTCAGAGAGCTTCAGATGCCTATTAACCGCTTATAAGGGGTTAGGAGCATCGCTCCTCTGGGCAGGGGAGGGTCAGATTAATATAGATTGTAATTGTATGTGTAGCTTCTCAAGTTATCCACTATTTCCTCCACGCTATCGGCTGTGGATAGTATAAGGGGTATCCCTTCCGCCTCTGCGAGATAAATTGCTAGTGGATCTACCCTCTTCGTTCCATGGAGCACTACCGATGCTGGTTTTATTGGAGCTACTCTCACAGCGATCATGGGGGATCTCCCAGTAGTCACCTTGGTAAATATTAAGGCTCTCTCTGAAGTCATTCCCATTATCTGCCAGAACTCGTTTCCCGAGAGGCTTGAGATAGCTCTTATCGAGTCTATTATTGTATAGCCATATAGTTCTCTATATTTATAAGTGGCATTTAGCAATATACCCTTCACCTTCGTTACAAGGATATCGATCTTCATGGGTATTTCAAATTCCCTGGCATCGAGCACGGCTTCTATATTTAGGCTGAATGATCTGGCTAGGTTCTTAACCGTTTGATATCCTCTTGCTGCATCGAATCTAATCAGGCTCTCAACATATCTCTTAACAAACTTAGCTCCTGGGCTCCTCCTACCCTTTTCATAGTCACTTATAACACTCTGAGATATGCCCATGAGCCTTGCTATATCTCCTTTCGAAGCTCCGAAGATTTCTCTCCACTTCTTAAGACCCCTAGAAGCATCGTTACTCCACACTATATCCCCGGCTATCCTTCTTGCTACATCATCTATCACATGCTGAGATACCATGGTCTCCCAGGAATCTATATATGGAATTAAATATATAGCAATACGCAGTAGAACTAGCCAAACCTATCCAGCGAAAGACATGTTAAGGGAAAGGATCACGTGTATCGAAGCTCTATATACTTAGATTTAAACCTGTTTAGTCCAACTATATTTGGAGATGATAGGTTTGATTGCAATAATAGGAGCTGGTAGAGTTGGGACTGCCGCTGCAATTTATATATCTATGATGGAGCTTGACGACATAGTATTAATAGATATAATTAAGGGGAGGCCTCAGGGCGAGGCCCTAGATCTTGCCCATGCCCTCTCCATACTTGGTAAGAGCGTCAATATATATGGATCTAACGATTATAGGGATATAAGTGGTGCGGAAATAGTGCTCATAACTGCAGGTTTTCCTAGAGGCCCTGGGATGACTAGAGAAGAGCTCGTGGCAAAAAATGCTGAAGTAGTTATCGATATAGCTAAGAACGTGCTTGAATATGCACCGAAGGCTGTGAATATAATAACTACTAATCCTCTAGACGCTATGGTCTATCTTCTCTATAAAGTCTCTAGTCTCCCAAGGGAAATGGTAATAGGATTTAGCGGTGTGCTGGATGCCGGCAGAATGAGATACTACATATCAAGGAAACTCTCGATATCGCCCTCATCAATCGAGGCTATAGTGGTAGGGCAGCACGGCGAGAAGATGCTCCCCCTACCGCGACTATCAACAGTTATGGGCAAACCTTTAACAGAGATGCTGAGCAAGCAGGAGATAGAGGAGATAACGAGGGAAACTGTACAGGCAGGAGCGAAGATCATAGAATTAAGAGGATATAGCTCGAGCTATGGACCAGGAGCCGGGTTAGCGATGATGGCTGAAGCTATTAAGAAAGATCAGAATAAGGTGTTCCTGGCAAGCGTCTGCTTAGAGGGGGAGTATGGATATAGAGATGTGTGTGTTAGCCTCCCAGTAGTGCTTGGTAGGGGAGGTGTGAAAAAGATATTGGAACTCCCACTCACAAGTGAGGAGAGACAGATGTTTGATGATAGTGTGAGAGCAATTAAAGCTAATATAGCGCAGATCCCGCCTAAATATCTCCACAGAATAACTACAGCCAAATAGATCTACGGAGACAGGCCTGTGAGATCATATGCATTCATAGATTTTCACCCAAATGATCAGGGTGATATAGAGAGCTACTTTGAGCTGAACAATATAGTATAGCTTTTTAAAGCAAGAGCTTAGCGGTTCATGAGACCTATTTAGCGGATCTCTTACTAAGTATTTGCTGTAGCCTGATATAGGCTGATGACGCAAAAGTCCTGTTAACCTTTCTCTTAGCTTCGATGATCTCCTTTAGCGTTAATAGTTCATCGTCACTGAGATCCTGAGAGAATTTCTCAACAAGCTCGTTCACATTGTTCTCTGGAATATCTGTGTATATTATGTCTCCCTCATCCACATGCCTCCCAACCAGGATATCGCCTCTAATGGATATTGCTACAGACATGCCTGATCTAGCTATCTGAATCGCCTTACCAGCGTCCTGTATCTGCATTATGTGTCCTAGAGCTCTTCCATCGCTCCTCATAAGGGGATAGCCCGGCCTTATAATCCCCCCTAGGACTTCCACACCAACAATAGCTGGATCGCTTCTGCGAAATATATAGCCTGGTATGATCCTTATCTTGCCTGGTCTAACTAGCCTCTCAAGTTCTCTCTCCTTCTCTCTCCTCCTCTCCTCATTAACCCACTCAATATAGTCCTCAACCAGCTTGTATATAATGTTTCCCGCGAAGATCTTGACCCCCTGTGCCTTTATAACCTCTTCAGCATCTGAGTTAATTCCTACGTTAAATAGAAGCACAACACCTAGATATCTATCTTCTCTAGCAACTATTGAAGCCTCTATAGCCTCCCTCTTCGATAGCGGCCCCACATCTGCGATCCTTATCTTAATACTCCTCCTCCTTAGCATTGACGTTAAAGCCTCCAAAGTACCCAGAGTATCGGCCTTCACAACAACCCCTATAGTCTCCTGGGAAAATATCCTCAGAGATCTCATCTCCTCAACCACCTTCGGTGCTAGCATGCTTGCCTCCTCCTCATCATGGGCAACAAGTATAGGGGATCCTGCTATTGCACTTTCAAGATTCGGAGCAGCTATCTTAACCCCTGCTGCTGCATATACCTCCTCAACCGATGTGAATCTATCCGTAGGGGCTCTCATCTCATCCAGGGGCTTAGGTAGTAGAAGGGCTCTTACTTTCGTTATAATCGGTCCCTCGAACCCTCCCAAAACTATTATATCCCCTTTCCTCATGATTCCATCATATATTATAGCATCTATACTCATACCCAAGCCCGGTTCCTCCTTAACCTCAAGCACCACACCCCTAGCAGGGCCTTCAGCGTATCTTAGCCTCTCCTCGAGAAACTGCTGGGCTATCCCTGCTAACACGGCTAATAGTTCTGGGATTCCCTCGCCAGTCTTCGCAGACACAGGTACTATAGGAACCACTCTCTTGAAATCCCTTACCCTATCGAATCTCTCAGCATCCACGCCGAGCCCCGCAAGGTTGCCTATGATTGTGTATATAGCTCTGTCCAATGTGTCGAGGGCCTTTTTATCCTGTTTCATAGAGTTCTCCGTGAAGCTCGAGTTCTCCCTAGATCTCCACCCAGGAATTTTATCGATCTTATTAGCAGCAACAACAAAGGGCACACCTCTTTCCCTGAGTATCTCGATGCTCTCGATGGTCTGCGGCTTCACTCCGTCAGCTATGTCAATTACTAGCACAGCTAGATCTGCTATAGATCCTCCTCTACGCCTAAGATTCGCGAATGCCTCGTGCCCCGGAGTATCTATGAAGAGAAGCCCCGGTATCCTGAGTCTAAATCTTATGAATTTCTTCAACGGCTCTGCTATAGAGTCTATGACGTGGGTCGGCACAAAGCTAGCCCCCACATGTTGCGTCATCTCTCCAGGCTCTTTCTTAGTAACAGCTGTACCCCTTATCTTATCTAGCAATGTCGTCTTCCCATGATCCACGTGTCCTAGCACCACAACTATCGGAGATCTCAGCCTTCTAGTCTCTACCATTTCTTCAAACACCTTTTCCAAATTTTATTCTCCTACACGGTTAAAGGGAATTTGGGCCTCACAGGGCTCAGTATCCCTTATAGCACCTTCCTCGTCCCCTTTGAATAGGAGTAGATAAGGTATCTCTATTGAAATGAAAAGGAAACAGTCTAGAGGTAAGAGAGCATTGGTGGTAGAGCTTCTGCTGTGGAAATTGCTTCTGTAAGATAGTTATGCGGCCATTTCAGTCTCTATAGTTTTAATCAAATATATGTTTTGATCCTGTGGTGCTTAGGATCTTAGTGAGTATAGATAGTAGCAAGAGCGTGATACCGATGTATATTGAGGCTAGATAGCCTGTATATGTAGCTACATATCCTGATACCAGCCCTCCTAGGAGCCCGCCGATCTCTCTTATTGCTTGATATTCACCAACACCATATCCTGAGGTTATATTTGAATAGCTATTGAAGTTGCCTACTTCTAACATGTTATATGAAACCATGTATAGTGTCAGTATATAGATTATCGCTTGGCTATGAATTTCTATGAAACCTATTGCAAACATAAGAGGAGGGGTTGCCGCTGCTAAAGACCAAAAGTACCATAGATTTAGAGTTTTTTGAGCCATCCAGGTTATGAGCATCAATATACCCGTTAGTAGTGCTGAGAGAACCATGTATTGAGACACTCCTTGGGGCCCTAGATTTGATTCTAGTATAGATGGCGCTGGTGTCAATATCATTTCAGCTGATGCTGTTAAGAGGGCTGACGATACCGCTAAAAGCGCTGGATTAGCACTTCTCATATTCCACATCATATCGATCCTATGATATCTACTGCTTATATCAACTATCGATGATATTGCAAGTCCCCTTAGAGACGCTATACCATAATATCTATCCAATAAGTCGCCTATCCTATAGAGGAATCTCCTGCTTAGGAGCAATATCTCTGGAACCGTAGAAAGGAGGATTGAGGCCAAGATCGTGATTACTATCGATATCTCTACATAATACCCTGTTTCTATTATTAGGTATATTAAGAGAGCTCTAAGGATCCAGAAAACTCCTCTTAGCAGGAAGTTGAGTTCTTCCCACACATCTCTATCGCTATTCTCAAGTAAATCAATTGAAACCACGATTCTCCCAGAGGATGTTGCCAGTGCATGAAGGGAGTAGCCTATTAATAGCCATAAAAGGTCCTGCGAGAACAAGATATAGATAGAAGATATGGTCAATAGAGTGGCCGATATAATACCCAGAACCCTTATCCTATATCTATCACCCAGATAGCCAAAAAAATATAGAAAAAGATATGTAGAATAAACTCCAGAAGAAGCTAATAATGCCGAGATACATGGGGTCTGCCCTAAAATACGAGGATGCTCTATACAGTGCAACTGCATCTAGAATTCCTATGACGACCATGACAAGGATAAATACGATATATGGCCTCAACCCCATCCTATATTAATATTAAGCATTAGATCAGGGGTTAAAAGCTGAACCTTCAAATACTGTTCCAATACTATAGCTAGGAGCGTTTCCGCTTGTCCCTCGATGAGTATTGATTGTTACTGGTTTTCTTTTGTCTTAGCGTTGCTGCGCTTCTTGATCCACGGATTTTGATCCCTGGGGCCATCGGGGCTCCCCCACTCCACCTCTCGAGCGATATGCCCTGAGAGGCTTCTCGGAAGGGCTGTCGAGCCCAACGGCGCTGGGCTCCCATCTAGGACTAGGCCTAGAACCTTGAAGCCCTTCTGGGCATAGCCCTCATATAGGGCTTCGGCCTCGGGAGCTTTAAGAATCATCGCATCCCGAGGCTCTGCACCCCGAGATACAGCAGAGATTATCGCCTTATCATCAAAATAGTTAGGGATTAAATGATCATAAGCTTAACCTAACATTTCTTCCCCATACACATACAAGGATATATAAGTAACTCTAGAGATATTTAGATTTATGATAATCTTGTAGCAGTTTCAGATAGGTAGGACTATGTGTCTCTATGTGCAGGGTTATAGGCTTTATAAAGAATCTATATAGCGGAGCCTATATAGCGGTGCGATTAATGGGCGACAATGATGTAAAAGTTCTATTCCACAGAGACTTCTCATCGCTAGAGGTTATAAGAGTCTCTATGGGAAGGTGGCATTATCACTTTGCAAAATCTATTAAAGATCTTGGAGGTGTGGTGGTAGATCTCATTCTCCTAGAGAAGGTAGTAGGCCAGTCAGTAGTATATACAATCAAGCTTGGACAACATATATTCGGCGTTATATACTACATAGCAGTTCTTCCTGAGTACAGAGGCAGAGGACACGGTAAGATCCTTCTAGTATCTGCTGAAGAGATATTAAGCGATATGTCCTCAGAATACATATTAGCAACTATATCTGGAGACAATAAAGCCTCTCTCAAGCTTTTTGAGTCGCTGGATTATAAGCTCTATAGTTGGAACCAGATCTCTAGAGAATGTGGTAGGAGATTAGCTGAGCTGGTGAGAATGATAACATGCGGTTATGAAGACGATATAGTGGCCATAAAGAATATGCTACAAGAACCGATATTTCCTGGAATATGTGGCATTGATAGAAACTCTGCTAGAAGATGGTGGAGATCCGCTTGTTTAAAGCCTTGGCTAGATCTTAGAAGAGGCTGGTAGTCTTACTATAGCAACTAGAACGTTATAATCTTAACACGAAAGAGATCGGGATTCAGGAGCTGTTTCGGGTTTATACGGTTATTGGTTAGGTTTTAACTACTGATTCTACCCTTTTATATTGGTAGTATTTATTTCGAAGAAGCTGCCGAGGCCCAGAGATGATGGCTAGAAGAAAAAAGAAGAGCAATGAGAAGTTAATGTAGGTTATCGAGCCAGGGGATAGTATTGTTGTCAGTAGAACCGCTATTCCGTTATCAAAGCCATTATCTAGGAGGGGGTTCAGGGCGCTAGAGGAGATCATAAATATATAGCGAGATGCTTGAAGATGTGTTCTCCAAGCATCTAGGAATATCATTGAGAATCACCGCATTCTGAGGAATGAGAAGTATCAAGAACTCAAGAACTAAGGAATATGTACTCCAACATCCTATCCCACTACATACATGGAGTATGCCAAAACGCAACTACCACTACCACGGTATCCTCTCTCAAGAGGAACAGGATTAGGCAATATGCTGAAGAGATCTTCAATGAGCTTACTAAGAATCCCTCGAGAAGGAGGTCGAGATCTACAGGCCTGGGAATATTAAGCCTGTTGATGTTAATGAGAACTCCGTAGCAACAATAGCAACAATCTACAGGGTATTCGCAATAATACTTGAAACAGACCTTGCAAAGACAACACTGGGCTATAGCTATAGGAAGAAAAGCATCCAGAGAAGAAACGGATCTGGTGGCAGAGAGGCTAGGGAAGCTATGGAGAAGCTTAGAGAAGGAAAAAAGAAGAGGGATTACAGGTGGAAGACAGCAAACATGATAGTCAAGGACGCCCTGAGGATAAGGGGAGTAATAGTTGTTGAGAGGATCTCGGGGGACAATATAAGGGTTATGATCGCTAGGTATAGGAATAGGAATAAGCAATTAAGGCACAGGATAACTCAGAGTGTATTGAAGAGAGCTTAACACAATAATAGATAAGGCAAGGGAGTACGGTGTTCTGGTATTGATGGTAGATCCTAGGAACACATCTAAAACATGCCCAATACACACTGCCTTGATAGAGTAAGGAGAGGATAGGCGCTTGTAGCAAGGGAAGCGAGAAGTGACATAGAGAGGTAGTAGCCTTGATAAATATCTATCTTAAAGCCCTCGAAGCCCTTTATGAGGGCTATGCCCAGAAGGGCTTTTGGTTCTTAAGCCTAGACCTAGATGGGAGCACCGTGCCGCTGGGCACCACAGCCACCCCTGAGCCCATAGAGATCCCAAGATCTCTGTAGGGGAGGTGGAGTTCGTAGATGGCCATAGGATACTATAGAAACCTTGTGGATCAAGAAACACAACATCAAAACAAAAGAAAACCAGCGACAACCAACGACCAACGAGGGACAAGCAGTATTTTGTAATAGATACTTAAGAGAGATTGATAAAATAAATAGGCTTAAGAAATATTTTTAAGATCTCATGAATCTTTTTGCTACAGCTAAATATAATAATAACTTCTTCTATATATATTGTAGGGATTATGTTCCTCTTGATGGGGAGATCATTCCATGAATAAATTTTATGTTGAGAAAGAAACGAAAAGAGCGAGAAGAGCGTCCCGCCTGTACAGACTCTTAGAAGTGCTTGAATATATGGAAGAGGATCTACTCTGTGATAACCCCCATATAGGGAAGCTAGATGAAGATGAAAAGGAGCTAAGCATATATGTATATAGATGCGATGGAGATGAGAGATCTATAGTGAATAGGATAAGGGAGATCGAGGATCTAGCTGATTTCAAAGTTAATATAGCGAGATCTATAGGCTATGGCATGGGGATCGAGGATCTCTATAGAGCTATTGGGGATCTTGTGGAAAGAGATACATTAGATCTATTAAAACCCCTCGCTATAGAAACCGCTAAAAAGGGTGGGATAGAGTATATAGCTGTTTTACTAAGAAGCGGGCTATGGATCCTGTTAGAGGGCGAGAAACATAGAGTGAGAATGCCATGGATAGAGGAATCTATTGCCATTGCACATACACACCCACCAGGAGGGTGTATCCCTTCAAGACCAGATCTTGAGAGCTGCCTCGAGCTACTAAGCAATGGAGGCATCCTATGCGGTGTGCTTAGTGTTGAGTGTAGCTTTATGCTTCGTCTAATGTCCCCCCTATCTATTGAGTGCTATGAGCATTTCACTAGGATCATTAATAGATACTATGATCTGCTGGGTACTGTAAAAGATGCAAGGGATTTCATAGTGCTTTTCAGAGATCAGTGCAAATCTGTAAACATAACTATCTCCCCATTATAGAAAGTATGACCTGCCTGTGATTGTAAATGTTCGAGGTTAACTGAGTGTCGGGATCTCTTAGAGAACTTGTATGGAGATCTACGTGGGATAGAGAGGCATATGAATCGATTAAAAATCTATACAGGGAGTCTTGCAACGAGGCTGAAGGGAAATCCGTACCCGGTTTCCAGGAGCTTCCTGAAGATCTTCCCCGTAGATTTTCTACAATACTTGAGATTGTCTCTAACGCTATTATATGCGACATAGAAAGATCCGGTAGACTAGTGGATTTGATAGATCATATCAAAAATTTGAGGCAGGATCTACTTAAACTATATTCAGACCTGATTCTAGAGGAAAGGGAATATGGGATCCCTCTAAGACCCCATAGGATCGAACGTCTACTGGATCTACTTAAAACGTATACATAGAATAGAGTAGATACCTTAAAAGACCCATTGCATTATAAAAAGTGGTGAGAGAAATGCCGCTGAGACCAGCTAGATGCTACACGCAGCAAGAAAAGCCTCCATACACAAGAAAGGAGTATATACAGGGTGTGCCGCCTCCGAAAATAACGAAATATACTATGGGAAATCCGAAGAACACCTATAGGTATGTAGTAAAGCTAGTAGCAACTACAAAGTGTGTTATAAGGCATAACGCCCTCGAGGCTGCAAGAGTCGCTGCACACAGATATCTCTCTACAAGCGTTGGCGAGGATAATTTCTTCTTGGTTGTTAAGAAGTATCCACACCATGTACTTAGGGAGAATAAAATGCTTGCCTTTGCGGGGGCGGATAGGCTTCAGGATGGCATGAGACTAGCTTTTGGAAAGCCTGTCGGTGTTGCAGCAATAACTTCTCCTGGCGACGAAATAATTGCTGTCTATGTAAATACCAAGAAAGATGTTGAAAACGCTAAGGAGGCTCTTAGAAGGGCTGAGAGCAAACTTCCAGAAGCATATAGAATCGAGGTTGAGGAGATAGCTAATTAGAATTTTAAGGATCTATGGTGATGATGCCGACATAGTATGATCGGTGATTTAGGGTCGATCGACTGATCCCTATGAGTGGATAGCCGGGATTCCTCATTAAAGCTCTTTTAGGGGTCTAGATCCCCTATCCCTGTGCCTCATATTTCTTAAGTAGCCTTCTTAAGAGGAGTATGAAGTATGAGAGCTCCATCTTAGTTGGATTTGATTTATATATAATCCTCTCGAGACTCTTTATAGCAGAGAGTCTCTGCCTCTCATCATTCATTGTGATCTCAGACGCTCTTTTAACATAGCTCATGGCGACCTGGTAATCCTCCCCAGATGGATATTCTACAGCATTGATAGACGACATATCTGAAAACCTCTTAAAGATCGAATATAGCACTATCGCCACTGCGTGAGATAGATTAAGTGTAGGATATGACGCGCTAGCCTCTATATGAAGATAAATGTTACAGGGCTCTAACTCCTTTCTCGTGAGGCCTGTGCTCTCTCTACCAAATACTATGGAAACCAGGCTCTTACCTTCAATAACTTCTGGAAGCCCCTCTAGCTCGATAGGCTGTCTAAGGGGATCGCTCTTCTCCCTCACGATCGAGGATGTACATGCTACTAGATCGGAGCCTGATAGGGCCTCCTCAAGGGTCTTAACTATCACAGCCCTTTCAAGATATTCCTTACCGCCTGCAGCGAAGCTATAAGCCTCCTCATTTATAGATGCTACTGGATCTACGAGATAGAGCTCGTTCACATCGAAGTTCTTACATAGCCTAGCTATCATGCCGAGGTTTATGGAGCCCTCGATACCTACGAGGACAACCCTGATTCTCGGCCTAGGCACTCTCAGCCTCTCCCCTCTGCAACCCCTTCAAGAGCGGGATCCTTCTCCTCCTCACCTCCCTAATCATCCTCTGGAGATTCTCATAATATGCTAGGAGCTCCTTCACGTTCTCAATGCCTACGCCGGCCCCCATCGCTATTCTCCTAATTCTGCTTTTATCTATTATTTTTGGGTTCTCCAGCTCTTCATAGGTCATTGAATCCATTATATGTATCCATTTTCTCATCTTCTCCTCACCTACTCTAATCTCTTCATCTCCTAGTACCAGGGTAGATATCCCAGGAATCATCTGAAGTATCTTTGCCAGCGGACCCATCTTCATTATACTCTTCAACTGAATATAGACATCTGCCAGAGTCATCTTGCCGGTGGCTATTGCCCTGCTAAGTCTCTTCTCAAGCTCCCTGCTCTCCTCAAGGGCTCTGAATTTCTCTATGATCCCTTCTATATCTCCTAACCCCAGCAGTCTACCAACGAATCTACGTGGGTTAAAAACCTCTAGCTCCTCTATCTTCTCCCCGATCCCTATGAATTTGATCGTGGCGCCAGTGGCTGTTACCGCTGATAGGGCGCCACCTCCTCTAGCGCTTCCATCAAGCTTTGTAATTACTATAGATCCTATTGGCACGGCTTCATGGAATCTCTTGGCTAGGTCATATGCCCTCTGCCCTATTGTAGCATCCATAACAAGCATAACCTCGTCAGGTTTTATGGCATCAGCTATGCTTTTCATCTCATCTATGAGGGCTTGTTCAGAGCCGTACCCATGCCTCCCTGCTGTATCAACTATCACTATATTACATCCTCTCTTAACGAGGAGCTCAACACCCCTTTTAGCGATACCCACCGGGTCGTTGGACCCTGGTTCACCGTATATCTGGACCCCTACTCTTGCTGCTAGCTGTGCAAGCTGTTCATAGGCTCCTGCTCTATATGTGTCTGCAGCAACTAAACATGGTCTGTAACCCTGTTTCTTATAAAAATAAGCGATCTTGGCGCAGGTCGTTGTTTTACCAGATCCCTGAACCCCTACCATGAGAATTACGTAGGGCTGTTTGTGGGGAGTAGTGCTAGGTGATCTATCCCTTCCAAATAGTTCTGATAAATTGTCATAAACTATCTTTATGAACCAATCTCTTCTAGAGAATCCTGGTGGAGGCTCTGAAAATCTTGCCTGCTCCCTGATCTTGTTGCTCAATTCATATACAAGCTTAACATTCACATCAGCCTGGATCAGGTTTTTCTGAAGCTCTTTAATAAAAAAATCTACCGCCTGCTCATACGGATCCGAGCCCTTTATAAATCTCACAACAGCTTCTTTTATCTTCTCCAGAGGCTTCAAAGCCCTAGCCTCTAACGTTCACTATGAGTCTCCTACCCATCACAACCCAGTACTCAACCTCTTTGCCAGGCGCTAGTCTCTTAACAAGCTCCTCGTCTCTGGGCAACTCTATCTCGAAGGTTTCGAATGTCTCCATATCCATAACCTGTGCATTCTTATCACTAACAGCTAGGATCTGTCCGACCCTCTTATCAACAATGGGTACCTCGACCCTGGTATCGACAGGAGCCACCAAGGTCTTTTTAATGCCAGAGATAATCGATATGGCTACTACATGGGCTTTTGCAGATCCATGTTTACCGGTCTTAGCCTTAGAAATCTCCACGACTCTGCATGGCTCTCCATCTATCACTAGAAGGCTTCCAACCCTGAGATCTCCTAGTTCTGCGAATGTCACGCTCATGTTCCAACCCACTATATCCTGATCTTCTAGAGCTTATATTGCTAATCGTTGTGGACCTAATACCAATATACCTGAAAGTCATAGATATCTTATATATCGCGGTGGAAACTACGGGTTGGTGGGATATATTGGAGAAGAAGATAGTTGAGAGTGTAAAAGCCCCCAAGCCTGCCGGACCTTATAGCCAGGGTATCATAGCCTCAGGGAGGATCTTGTTCGTTTCAGGTCAGCTCCCGATAGACCCGTCCACGGGAGAGCTTATTAGAGAGCCCTTCTCGAGGGCCGTAGAGGTAGCTCTTAGCAACATAAGGGCGATAGTTATGGAGGCTGGAGGTGATCTAGGGAATATTGTTAAGGTGACAGCGTTCCTAACAGATCTTTCAAAGTTTCAAGAGTTTAACGAGGTATATCAGAGGTTCTTTAGACCACCCTACCCAGCTAGAACAACGATCCAGGTTTCTAGATTGCCCAGAGACTCACCCATAGAGATCGAGGCAATAGCCGTTCTATAGGTGTTCCTAGATGCAGAGGCTATGGGCACCATGGAGAATGAGCTATATAAAAAGTGCTGATCGTATGCATGGGTGCTTCCTATGTGAAGCGGTGTCCAGAAGGGATGAGGAGGCATATATAGTTTATAGATCTGAGAAAGTGTTTGTAATACTCAACTCCTATCCATATAACACGGGACACATAATGATAGCCCCTTATAGGCATATAGGTGACATAGAATCTCTAGACGACGCTGAAGCATTGAATCTAGTGAATGTGATTAAAAAGAGTATAGCAGCACTTAGAGAGGCATACTCACCCCAGGGCTATAACGTGGGCCTGAACCTTGGAAGAGTTGCTGGAGCTGGTGTCGAGGGGCATCTACACGTACACATAGTCCCGCGATGGGGAGGCGATACAAACTTTATGCCAATAACCGGTGGTGCTAAAGTACTCCCTGAAGATCTAAGGTCTACATGGGAGAAACTGAGAGAAGCCTTTAGAAAGATAGATCATGAGTCTCGGATATTAAACATGCAAGCCAATTCCTAAGCCTCTATAAGAGGCGTTCTCCAGGATACAGTATGATCGATATCCCAAGATCTCTCTTCTATATCAGGCAACGCCCTGGATAGAGGTGTTCTTGTGAATGGAAATAGCTGGAGGAAGAAGTTGGGAAGGAGCATGGATTTGAAGGTTAATATACGAAAATACGTTCTACATGAATAGGAGCCTTAGCTCCTACTATGAGGTGAATATCTATGAGAGAGTATAAACAGGTTATGGTCGTAAGAACAGATCTCAAGATGAGCCCTGGAAAACTAGCCGTCCAAGTTGCACACGCGTCTGTTGAAGCAGTGCTCATATGCATGGAGAGTAAGGATTGTAGGGAATGGCTTGAGATATGGAAGGAGCAGGGGATGAAGAAAGTGGTTTTAAGAGGAGGTGGAGAAGAGGATCTAATTAGGATCTATAATATGTGCAGGGAAGAAGGACTTCCATGCTCACTAGTAAGAGACGCGGGTAAAACAGAGCTTGAGCCAGGGACTCTGACAGTAGTTGGATTAGGTCCTGCACCGGCAGAGCTCATAGACAGAATTACTGGCAAGCTAAGCCTATACTAATTTACTAACTTCTGTCTAACGGGAAAAGACGCAAGATCATTATCTGGAGTAAGGGATACACAATGCTACAGGGCTGAACCCTTTTTCATGATAGCAGGAATGTTTTTATATTCTTTCATTATCAATTAATGGTTGGAGTGGAAGTTTAGGAACAAAGAGAGGTCCAGAGATAATGGCTAGGAAAAAGAAAAAGAGGGATAAGAAGTGGATGTGGGTTGCAAAGCCAGGAGATAGGATCTTTGTTAGTAGAACCGCTGCTATACCCTCAAAGCAATTATCTAGGGGGGATTTCAGGGCATTAGAAGAGGTCGTGAATATATATAGCAAGATGCTTGGAGATGTGCTTCCCCACGCATCTAGGAATATTATCGAGAATTACTATAGGCTTAAGAATAAGAAGTATCGAGAGCTAAGGAGTATCTATCCAGATATCCCATCCCACTATATATATGGAGTATGCCAGGATGCGGTTGAAAGGGTTTCCTCTCTTAGGAGGAACAGGGCTAGACAATACTCTAGAGAGATCTTCAATGAGCTTGTTAAGCATCTAGGTCTAGGGAAAAAGGATCTTAGGAGTAAGAGGATCGTGAGACATCTCTGGAAGAAATCTTGGGAGATCGCTCAGCATCAGGTAGAACTTGAGATGAGCAATGGAATACTAGTGCCGAGGATCAATAGTGTTAGCCTATGGCTAGTTGATGACCACCTATGGAAACCAGTAAACCCTACGAAGATCAGGATCAATGGTGTTGAGAACATTTTCTTCACAAGTGCTGCTATCAATACTAATAGGGATTGAGTATATTTAGACCTTGAGCCTTCTAAGGAGTTCTACAAGCTATTGGCTAGAGGCTTCAAACCAACATCCCATGCAAAGATCAAGCTTGATAGGAAGAATAGGAGGGCGATATTCCACCTATCCCTCGAAAAAGAGGTTGAGATCTACAAGCCAGAGAAGGCTGTGAAGCCTGTCGATGTTAATGAGAACTCCGTAACAACTCTTTATGGGGCATTTTCAGTAATCCTAGAAACAGATCTTGCAGAGACAACCCTAGGCTATAGCTATAGGAAGAAGAGCATCCAGAGGAGAAATAGATCCGGTAGCAGAGAGGCTAGAAAGGCTATGAAAAAGCTTAGAGAAGGAAAGAAGAAAAAGGACTATAGGATGAAGACAGCAAACATGATAGTGAGAGATGCACTGAGGATGAGAGAAGTAATAGTTATTGAGAGAATATCCGGAGAAGATATAAGGGTTATGATCGCTAGGTATAGGAACAAGCAATTAAAGCACAGGAGATATCAGAGTGCTCTGAAAGGAGAGCTCAATACGTTAATAGATAAGGCAAGGGAGTATGGTGTGCCAGTATTGATGGTAGATCCTAAGAATACATCTAAGATATGCCCGATACACAAGGCTGTAATAGGGTATGGGGAGGATAGGATAGGGATCTATAGCAAGGGAGGCGAGAGATGGCATAGGGGGGTATAGCATTGATCAATATTTATCTTAAGGCCCTCGAAGCCCTTTATGAGGGCTATGCCCAGAAGGGCTTTTGGTTCTTAAGCCTAGACCTAGATGGGAGCACCGTGCCGCTGGGCTCAACAGCCACCGGTGAGCCCACAGAGATCCCAAGATCTCTTTGGGGGAGGTGGAGGTCCCTCGATGCTACAGGATCAAAACCCTGTGGATCAAGAAGCAAAACAATCCAAAACAAATTAATATCAGTGATAATCAATGATCATCGGGGGACAAGCGGTACGTCCTCGGGCCTCTAGGGTGAAAAAGGTTATGGAGGACAAGTGGGTTGGGTGCATAGCCTCTAGCTCTACCCTGGATCTATTACTTGGGATGGATTGTTACATGACTAGTGGAGAACCCCTTATACCATCTAGATCTCTAGATCATCATAATTTCTATGTATATGAGTTTACAAAGGAGATGGGAGTTCTCAGACCCCCTATAAAGCCTTACCAGGAAGATGGCAATATGCTGGTCTATCTCTTGATAAAGAGGGGTATAGATACATATAAGGCTGTGAAGATCTTGAAGATGTATCTAAAACCAAAAAAGATATCTTACTATGGGCTCAAAGACGCTAGGGCAAGCACGTATCAATTAGTAACCGTTGAGGAGCCTAAACAAGTCGTAACCTATATATTGGAGAAGAATCTGGAGGCGATTCTTCTAGGGAGATCTTCGAGACATGCTAGAATAGGGAACATTGTTGGAAACTGCTTCAAGATCCATCTGCGGGAAATTATAGGGGATCATGTTGGAGATGAGCTATACAAGATCCTAGGAAGAATATCAGAGTATGGATACATACCCAACTACTATTCATACCAGAGATTCGGGGTGTCAAGGCCTATAACACATATAGCAGGGTTGGGCATGCTGTGCAGACAATATGAAAGGGCTCTCTACGCGATTGTGGTTGGGGAGCCCCCAAAAGATCTATATATAGAGGAAATTAAAGCTATGGTGACCGAGACTTGCATGAAGATCGTTGAATCTGGGCCTCGGTGGATGGAGATCGAGAAAAGGGTATGTGCCAAGTATTTAGATAGTGGAGATGCTGCCAAAGCCTTAAGAAAAGGGGTGGAGAGACGCATAGCAGACTTATATGTATCAGCAGCATACTCATATATATTTAACCTCTATCTTAGCCATAGATGGAAGAGATACGGCCTGGGCTTCGAGCCGGTAGAGGGCGAGATAGCCCTGAGGTCTAGTATATATGGAATACGAGTACCTGGGAAAATGATCTCTAAGAGGGATATGGAAGAGGGTTATGGAGGCATCTATATCTCTTCGATGAAAGCTCTTGGGTTAGAGTCATGCGAGCCCGAGCTTGGATCTCATATTAGAAGAGCTTTAATACTACCTATAAAAATAGAACTATTGGATCCAGATAATGGGGTCATATGGTTCTGTCTAGATCCTGGAGGATATGCCACTAATCTTTTGAGAGAAATATTTAAGATCCACTCGCCGAGACTATTCACCCTTGATCTGCACATCGGAGCCGACTATAAGTGATAATATCCTCTCAGCCGCCTCGATCGGGATAGACACATATCTGAGATCTCTTCTAGAAACCCTTAGAACATGGAAGCTAGTTCCATTAGGAAGCCACACAATATTTATACCCAGGATTCTTGCTGGGAATAATAGCTGTGATGCTATATTCTTAAGATCTCTTGAAGATCCGTTTATAACCCTTACCCTAGCATTAAGATCTTCACTCAAGATCCTCGACAGCCTCTGATAAATATCAGGTGGAACATCACCACTCCTCTGAACAAGCACAACTATTGAATCCTCGAACTTATATGCCTTGATATAGCCCAGACTCTGCATATATTTCCTCAGCTCCTGATCACCCTCTAGATCTATAAGCTTCCTCATAATCTCTATTTCAAAAGGCTCTACAGACCCCGATGATACAAGCTTCTGACACCTAGGACACAATATACCGGTCTTTATACACACATGATCCAGTGGGAACTTCAAAATCGGCACCGTCTCTCTATAGAGTACTAATTCATTTATAGTTTGAAGGCTTTTATACCCTTAACATATCCAGATCTACTTATCTATTCTAATTCAACAAAGAACTATTCCTACCATATGCGGCCCAGGCACTATAGTATAGCTAGCTCCAAGGTATTTAAGAGACTCTATATGGATAACGATCTTAGAATGTGTGTTCACCTATATCACTACAGATCTCTCACACGGAGATCTATCTAATACTTTAGATGCATATGAAATCCCTATCTCTAGCCCTAAACATGTGATTCGATATTCAAGATGCTATTCCAGACTATTGAGAGATATCATAAATTTCTCCTATTAAAGAACAGCTGGTTATTGATATCTGAGTATATAAGTATTATTATACTCAATGTAACTAATTTATAGCTTCCCCTCACAACCTCTTTCTTATGAGATGGCGGAAAGGCGAGAAACTGTTTTACGGCTCTACTATGGTACCCGATGCTCCTTTGAAAACCTCTAGGGCCTTGTCTAGATGACCAATGTGGCTAGTTTTTCTTCTTGATTTCGCAAATATTGCTGCGGCCTTAACCTTAGGTGCTATTGAGCCTGGTGGAAGTAGCTTTTTCTCAACAAGGTTCATCGCTTCTCTGGCACTGATCCTCCTAATAGGCCTTGCGCTAGGTTTTCCATAATCTATATATACATAGTCCACATCTGTTAGAATAACCAACTTCGATGCCCCTATACTAGTAGCGATTAGAGCGGATGCGAGATCCTTATCAATAACAGCCTCAACACCCCTTATAACCCCTCCCACATCTCTAATCACCGGTATCCCCCCACCTCCAGAAGCTATCACGATATAGCCTCTCTCAAGAAGAGACTTTATTGCCTCTAATTCCAGGTTCTCTATAGGCTCAGGAGAAGGCACAGCCCTTCTCCAACCTCCTCTGGGGTCTTGCTTAAAAACCCACCCCCTCTCGCTAGAGATCTTTATCATCTCCTCATAGCCATAATATGGTCCTACAGGTTTTTCAGGCTCTTTAAAGGCATCATCATCCTCCCTAACGAGGACCTGATTCACGATCGTCACAACTTTTCTGGGAAACCCCTTCTCAACCATCACATTCCCTATAGCTTGTTGAAGCATATAGCCTATCCACCCCTGTGTCATTGCACCAGCTATATCCATTGTGAGAGGCGGTATTCTATCTTTAGCACACTCAAACCATTCAAGGATAGCCCCGACCTGGGGGCCGTTTCCATGAGTTATAACTAGCCCGTATCCCTCAGAATATATCTCGACTATCGACCTAGCAGCTATATACACATTCCTCCACATCTCATCAACATGGCCTATATCACCTTTGCGAAGCAATGCATTCCCTCCCAAGGCGATTACCGCTATCTCATCTCTCATACTTCCTCAGCATATACTAATCACCTTGTTCTCCTTTTAAAAAATTGTAGAAGATGTGGAAGATCCTGCTATAATAACGTAAGCATAGATCTAATAAGCCCACACATTTCTAATAAAACCTAATATATATTTCATTAACCCACTAAGCTTCCTACCTTTCTGTTTCACGCGTTGAACAGACTCAGATTTTTAAACTAGGGAATATGCTAGAAGGGGGCTTAGAGATCGACCAGGTTTTTGCCTATATATTCATACCATAAAAACCTATATGTAGCTCTAGTTAGGCTGTTACATTAAATAAATTGACAAGCCTAGCCTCTTCAGAGCGGGAATGAGGACAGTTTACTAGGCTTATAAAGGGTTGTTTATTTTGGAAGGACTCTATAACCTCTGGCTATGAGGGGGTTCTAACCCTCTCGATTAGCGTAGGGGTTAGTCCCGAGCCGGGGCCACAGAGCTTCTCAAGAGATACAATACAGACATAACTATAATATAAACAGGATCCTGAGTCTAAATCCGAGGGGCATTGGGGTTCATAATGCTCTATATAGAGAGCTGAGGGAGTGGTTCGGTTTCCTATCTAGAGTAGTCCTTGACTGCTACAGGGATACCCTTGTTAATGCAAAGGCTTGGAGGAATAATCCTTAAGAAGGGTAGGAAGCTGAGGGTTAGGAAGCTATCTATGCTTCTACATCCAGGATCAAGATACAGGGTTAAAGACGGCTACGTGGAGAACATAGGTGGGTTAAACCCAGGATCACTGGCCGGGACTGGAGATATGATGATCACGAGAATGGAGAGGCTAGGCTAGTGTATAGAGACGATGGGATGATCCTGTGGGTATCCAAGGGATATTCAAACCAGAGCCTTACCAGCCCGGGGATGTTATAGCTGTTGATGTTAATGAGAGAAAGTAGTCTATGGAGATCACCTAGTAAATGAGAAGAGGGACATGGCTTTTGATAGAGCCCATAGATGAAAGATCTTTGCTGAGAATCTCCGGTAAGAAAAGAAATACTCATCCACTAGATATCCTGCCTGGAGGAGAAAAGGGATCCTGAGAAGAATAAGATCCTATCACAGAAAGATTAGGGATATCCTTAGGGACTGGGCTAGGAAATCAGCCTTGGAGATTGTGATGCTTGCTAAGGAGCTTTGATGCGTAGTAGCTAGAGAGGATCTAACCTGGCTGATAAACCCCCTGAGAAAGATCAAGAGCAAGGATCGCAGGACAAAGCTCACCATAATGGGTTACTTAAGGATTGAGAGATAGATCGACTGGCAAGCTGAGAAACACAGAGTTCCTCGCGTGAAGATCAATCCTAACGGGACATAGTCAGAGTGTCCTAAATGCGATTCCAAGAGATTAAAAAGATTAGTTATAGAAGGCTTAGATGCCCTAGATGCAGTTTTGAGGCTGATAGAGACGTTATAGGGAAGCTGAACATAAGAAAGAGGGCAATAAAGATCCTGGGAATATCAGGGGGATCTCTGGCCACCCCGTCTGCCCCCGGATGACAGATGCAAACTCGAACAGATGGAGGAACTGATGATCCTCCAATGAAGAAGGAGAGGAATCCCCGCCCTTTTGGGTGAGGAGGTCAGTATATAAGCCTTCTATTGTTTCGATGCTACCATATAATAGAGAATTCCTCTTATACCCTCTTCAATGGCCACTAGGTTGCTCTTGATGTATTTAATGGTGATTTCTCTAGTTCTTACAATATGTCCTGGACTATGCCCCGGTATTAGGATTAATGGTGTTATTGGTTTTAGATCCACGATAATAATTCTACCAAGAGGCTTTAAAACTCTAGCCATTTCCCCAAGAGATCTCTCTACATCATTGATATGGTGTAGCGTTGTATGGCTAACTACATAGTCGAAGCTGTTATCTGAATAGTGCAGGGATCTTGCGTCTGCTAACTCAAGTTTCAGCACTCCTTTTTCAATATAGCTCTTAAAGATCTTCTTAGCTTTTTCAACCCTCCTGGAATCTATATCTATGCTCACAAGAGATCCCCCGAGATCGTCGGTGATCTTTAACAAAGTGTAGGTGTTAATTCCAAAACCAGTTGACACCTCAAGGATCTTAGAGTTTCTCTTATTAATATGCCTGCTATATATATCTTCGATGTTGGATACGAGCTTTAGAATGTTCGAGACTATTCTTATGATAAGCATGGGGCCACCCTATATTACTATGAACAGGTTGATCGAGCCGTTGAAGCTATATATTGCGAAGGGCTTCTCCTTAGCACCAGGCATCCCTGGGGAGCCTGGGGGCATCCCTGGGAGCGATATCCCCTTGATATTTGGCCTCTCGCTAAGGAGCTTCTTAATAGCCTCTGCAGGCACATGCCCAACCACTATATAGCCCTCTACAATTGATATGTGGCAAGACCTTAGATCCTGAGGAACTCCGAGCCTGTCCATGAAGCCATCTATATTGTCTATAGCAGCGACCTCGACCCTAGCTCCCAGGCTGGAGAGATAGCTAGCATATTCGGAGCAGCATGGGCACTGAGGTGGCTTATATATTGCCACGCTTAACCCACTAAGCACCGAGGACGCCTCCCCAAACCTGTTGATAGCTATGAAGGCTATCGCTGCAATAGATATCGATATTGCTATGGCTGGGATTAGAAAAAGAAATATTCGTGAAAAGGGGTTTGTAGCCATCTTCATTTTCCTGGATTTAGCTGGCATTTCCCTTAACCCGGTTTTGTTATTTTGTTAGTTTTAACCCACTTTATCTATTTGGAATTGCCGTGTAGCCGTTGAAGCTGATTTTGCTGACTATTAGGTGGGGCAGGCTCATTAGGACTTCACAGCCCTCCATATGATGCTCTTCCTCATCGCTGTGGTTTTCATTCCCCATAGTCATGCCCCCCATGTGGTGGCCCATCATGTGGCCCATGCCATGCATCATCCCTCCCATGCTCCCCCATTGTGCAGGGTATCCTTGGAGGTTGTGACACATAGGTGTTCCACGCATCATTCCTCCCATCATACCGCATCCCATCATGCTACACATGTCCGCCATACTACCTATATAGACCCCCTCTACGGAGATTCTTGTGTTATTCAGTGTCCTCCTCAGATCCTCCAGATCGAGAATAGCTTTCGTGCCATTGGGCGATATAACTAACCACTCCTCAGCTGGGAGCACTAAGGCATAGCGCTCACCTCTATTGCTAACTAGGATCGCCATGTGCTCCATATCCTCGATATCGCTTGTTACTAGGAAAACACCGCTCAGCCTAGCCTGACTATAGTTCATTGACATCATATTAGTCATAGAAGACATACGGCCCATATAGCTGCTGCCCCACCCCATCATACCGCCCATGCCGTGCATGGCGCCCGGCATACCATATGATCCCATGGCGCTCTGCACACCCATATAGGCCATGTTAAACATGCCGCCCCAGCCATATGATATAGCCTGGGCTATAGCTATGACCGGGATCAATAATACTGCAGATGCTAAAGCTATAGCCACAATACCCGCCTTCATATACTTCACCAAGATCAAAGCTACTAGGGTATTTAAAAAAGCTGCTCACGATCTGTACTAACGATCTGTACCGATCCCCTTAATTTCTATACTCATCCTAGCTTTCAAGGCCTAGTTTTTCAAGGATCTTGACCGCCTTTTCAAGATCCTCTAGGCTCTTCAATCCCTTCTCCGTTATTGACACCTTCTTAGATGATCCCTCATAGGCTATTGATACAAGTTCTTTCTTCTCAAGCTCCCTAAGCAGGTTCTCCAGCCTGTCGTAGGGCATTCTAGCAATATATGTAAGACCTGTTATGGTTGTTGAGCCTCTATATGCGAGATAGTATAATATGTCATATACAATCCTAGCTCTAGATCTTTTCCTCATCTATGCACACCTATACCTAGGGATATAGATAGAAACCCCCCAGTTCTGAGGATCTCAGCAATAGAGATCACTATAAATCCATATGGCGCAGGCGCGATCGATACCAGGAATCTGAGTAAGTGTGAAGATGATAGTAAAAGGAATCCAGCCATGACAGGCGCTGATCTAGATCTAAAAGCTATGATTGTGGACAACACAAATCCTAGTAACTCGCCATAGATATAGTAATACGCCAGGGGTAGTATAAGAGCCTCTACATAGATCTTTGAGAACCTACAAGTTATGATTAGAATATAACCCGAGATGGAGGCATAGGTTGAAAACAGAATTAGGGATGAAAACACGAATAGATCGCCTATGAAGAATGATGCAAGAGATAGAACTATCGACCCCAGCAGGAGCAAGAAACCTAGAGAAAGCATTGTGAGTGCCTCATCAGCAGTGGATCTCGCGGCATGGAATAACCTATAGCTGGTTGATGCAAGGATATATGTGGAGATCAGCTGCATAAAGATAAGGGGAATATCAGCAATGCCTGGTAGCACGATCTGCAGGGCCATTTCGCCTTCTACCTCTAGTAATACTTAGATACTTAAATGACAACAGGGCAAGCCTCGTCCTTTAGGGCGGGGTGTTTTTAAGCTTTCTAGGTAGATATCTATGGCTGTGATGAGGTCTATGGTTTTGAGGGCTTGGAGGTTGATGCCTCGGATGGGCACCCCGTTAGAGTGCCCCGATGTCCCTAGGGGGGAGACCCCGAACCATATCCCCAACCCAATGATCGTGGAGATAGAGCCAATAAACCCCCACCAGAGGGCTAACACCCGAGACCCCAGCATAGAAACCCCGCCCCTTAAGGGCGGGGAGGGGTCATCTCTATAACTCTGAACATATAGCGAATTTAAGAATTGGCTGGGCTGTATCCTTTTTACGCTAATAGGAATGTTTTTATATTAGTCTGTTATCTTGGCTTAAGCTTATAAGCATTCGATCCCTAATCATATTTGATGATAAAGCGATGCCCCAATATGCTTAATATATGGACATACTCGGGATGCTATGATGTTTAGAGCTCCCGAAACCGAAGCCCTTTATGAGGGCTCTGCCCAGAAGGGCTTTTGGTTCTTAAGCCTAGACCTAGATGGGAGCACCGTGCCGCTGGGCTCAACAGCCACCGGTGAGCCCACAGAGATCCCAAGATCTCTTTGGGGGAGGTGGAGGTCCCTCGATGCCACAGAATCAAAAACCCTGTGGATCAAGAAGCAAAACAATCCAAAACAAAAGAATATCAATAACCATCGGGGGACAAGCGGGCTAGACAACAGCACAAAGATCCTTAAGCATCTAAGCACCTAGTTATTCATTAACGTTGAGAAAGACATAGATAAGAAAATTGAAGCCGGAGTTTCGAATAACATTGGAGAAAGGCTTTCGAATGTGGTTAAGAATTAGAGCTTGCTATATATTGCTTTTATAAATGAAAGAGATATCGATCAATATGAAGAATGTTATAACAAGCTTTCATCGGGTCCGATAGACATGGGATAAGAGATTAAGGTCTCCGAGTACAATGGGCATAGAAACATATTAGTTTTTGATGTGATACTATATTTGGTGTTGGTTAATGAGTGAAGAGATAGACGTTAAATATACGTCAGAGGTATTCTATATTAAATTCCAGGACGGTTCTAAAGCTTATCTTACATATAGGATTGAGCAAGGGAAGATGTATTTGATATCGACATATACACCTCCACAACATAGGGGGAAGGGGGCTGCAAGAAAGCTGGTTGAGAAGGCTATAGAGGTAGCGAAGAATAGGGGTCTGAAGATCGTGCCGATATGCTCATATGCTACATACTATTTCCTTAAAAATAGAGAGGCTAGAGAGCTGCTGGATGATCCCTATAGAGTTATGAGCGATGAAGAGTTAGAGAAGTACTATAAGGCAAGGCTAGAGGAGGAAAGGGCTAAAGGAGTTGCATAATGCTCTGGTAGAGCGTTTCCCATCCATTGTATATAATGATAAAACATAACGCCCTAATATTTTTTATAGGGACACATTACGGAATAGTTACAATATCTACATTCCCAGAGATACCTCGGATATGATCTGGAGGTTATTCTCGTGACAACTTCATCCTCAGTGGCTCTCTGCTCAATCGGGTACTGTGTTATCCTCTCACGGGTTATATATACTAGGTAGGATTTCCTCAGATTAAAGAGCCAGTTATAGAGCCTCACTTGATCTATGTGGTGCTCAAGAGGTATCTTTGCATCGCTTTTAGCACTCTTTATCTCAACACCTATTCTCTCCCCCTCCATTTCCAAGATTATGTCACATCTACCCCTAACCTCCACCTCCCTCCCGTCTGGAAGCACTATCTTCTTAGAACCCTCTACCTCGGTTAACACCACCCCTAGACCTGACCTATTTTTTATCATCTCTTCAAGCCCTGCGTGTATCAAGTCCCCCATAATAGCGCTTGGAGAAAATATTGATGAGAGAGAGATCTCCGGGTAGATTATTTCATACTCCCTTTTAAGGGGGCATCTAACAAGATCTGTGATCCAATATACATTATCCTCTCTCTTTCTCTCCTCAATAGCCTCCCTCTTAATTCTATACAATATAGATACTATATCAAAGCCCCCTATGCCGGTCACCCTCTCGCCCCTAAAATCTAATCCTAGATACTAATATGTGAGCTGCCCTTTTTAGGGCTTCCTGCTTCGCTGCACCGCCTTACTCTTGGGGTCGGGTTTCATTGGGCTAGATGTTTTACCAAGCCTTCTTCCCTTGGCTTCATCACATCGGGCAGGGCTTTCACCGCCCCGCCTTATCATATGCATCCACTCACTCGGGGTGACCCCTACCCACAGCTACTCCTTCAGCGCTTCCCCTGGATCGTTGCTGTGGGGAAACCCCGATATCCTGGCTCTCCTATACCTCTCTGTATCTACATGAGCCCCACTCGGGTCTCAACCCCCTACTCGCATCGTGGGGCTCTACAAGAATTTTCCACCAAACCTTATGAAACCCGAAACAGTTTTAGAAGGCATTGTCTAAGGGTAGGGAGCAGAGCTTCACAAGCTCTCGAAATGGCTCCTACTGTTCATTCGGGAAATACATGGCGCAAGGATTTAAAAGCAAAGATTGATGCATCTATAAAAAATCAAGAGACCCTGTATAGAGTCGAGAGTAAAGCTAATATTGAAGCTATTCTGATATATAGTCTGGGAACCCTTGCAATGAGCATTGTTCGAAGGGCTCTGATCCTTGGCAGCGGAGATGAAGCATCTATTTATATTGCAGATATCCTTTCCAATAATGGCTATATAGTTCATGTACTTGCAAGAGAAGAAGATGCCAAGAGATATCTCGAAAAACCTGTCTATATTCATATATTCAAGCAGGGTGAGATAGGCGAGGAGCTAGAGAAAATAGCAAACGAGATTGAAGTAGCGCTGCTATTATCTTTTGACGAGAGGCTCAATATATCGCTTGGAAAGATATTGAGGTCCAAGGGCGTGCCAATGGCTATCACGCTAGTGAGGAGCTCTGAAACGGAGGAATCGGCTGAGAAGGATGGTTTGATCCCTATAAATATCTCAAGGACGATTGTGGAGGAGTTGATGAACATGCTTAAGCTTAGATTCACGAGATTTATCCCTGTTGATGGATCGCTTGGCGTCTTAGCACTTTCCATAGCATCAGATTCAAAGCTGGTGGGAAAATCATTGCTAGAGATCGAGGATAAGTACATGGTAAAGATCCTCATAATTAGGGAGGGGAGAGATATAAGAGATCCTAGTGCGGTAGTTCAGGAAGGGGATAGGATTATTGTTATAGGCAGGTACGAGGATCTTAGAGAGCTGGCTTTAAAGTGATTAGAAGAGAGTGGCTAAGAAGAGAACTGAGAACACTGGATCTATACTCATTGGTTCACGCAGATTCTCAGTCAACTTTCTACCTAGCAATAGGCTTTATATTAGCGTTTGGGGGTAGGGAATCTTTTTTCATAAGCATCTACGCAGTAGCCCTTATGATCTCAATAGCCCTTGTATATGGGGAGATAGGCTCTCGATTCCCTGAGGCAGGGGGATCTTATCTATATGTTAAACAGGCGATGGGGAGATTCTTTGGGTTCCTCTCTGCATGGCTTCTGATGTTTGATCAGGCGATAATGATTAGCTACGGGGCGATCGATACATCTAATTATATCCTCACATATCTAGGTGTAAATAATATCCCAACCCAGATCCCTTCCCTAGCTATCTCTCTAGCTCTCTATATTCTAACACTCCTAGGGATCAGGGAAAGCGCTAGGGTGGCCATGGCAATAGCTATGATGGATTTCATGGTTATAGGGGTTCTTCTAATAGGTGTGAATCTCATTATGGGAATAGGATCTATGCCACCCTATTTCACTTGGGGTATTGTGAAGCCCGCGGATCTACTTGCGGCGCTCTCTATAGCTTCGAGGGGATTCACAGGTGTAGATGCCATTGGTCAGCTAGCTGGAGAGGCTACAGAACCTCTTCTCCAGGTTCCTAGAGCTACGTTCTTGGTGGCGTCAATAGGCACTGTATATAGCTTATTCTTAGTTGCTATAGCTATGGATAGGATCGGCTATAACACTCTGATCCGGGATCCTTCATTAGCACTGTTCTTAGTAGCTGTGAACACCCCTTATATCTCAGCGATCACAGCCCCCCTCACCGTTGCTAATATAGCAGCAATAATGTTGATGGCTTCACTAGCTGGCTATGTAGCTTTTTCTAGACTCGCATATATCCTGGCCAAAGACTCTCTAATACCTTCTTCTCTGATCTCTCTCCATCCAAGATATAGAACACCATATGCCTCTCTAACCCTGGCTTTTCTTATATCGGTAGCCTTTATATTACCAGGCGAGGTAAGCTTCATTCTAGAGGTATATGCAATAGGATCTCTGGTAAACTATTTTATGATATCGGTAGCCCTCTGGATCATAGCTAGGAGGGGAGAGCTTTTTGGGGGGCTTGCAGGGCCCAAGATCTTTGGGATCCCGCTAACCTCTATAACAGGCGCCATACTAACCCTATTCGGACTGGGGATAAATATAATAGCTAAGTGGGGCTACATATGGATCATAGCCCTATGGCTTCTCACCGGCCTCTTCATGTACTCTATCTTTAGAGAAAAGAAGGGGATATAGTCTATCTAACAATGCATATCTGATCTCATCCTGCTTTCTAGGATCTCTTATAGACCCCCTTATCGAGATCACTATTCCGGATGTTTCTATAGCCTCTATATCGAGCCTAAGATCTGATAGACCGAGATCCTTAGCTATTGTATTGAGCTCCCTCCTAAGGCCTTTAAGATCTATCGAATGATCCAGAGATATGGTGATCCTAATATCATAGCCCTCCTCCACCTTGGCCCTTTTAAAAGGTGTGTGGACAAACATTGTGTATGGAACATATATAAGCCCCTTTCTAATATCCCTTATAATTACATTTGTATCGTCTAGAGCAGCTATATATCCCCTTATATCTCCGATCTCTATATAATCGCCTGCCCTGAGATCGAATGTCTTTGATGCAAAAATCCCCGTAATATATTCTTCTAGTACATGTCTAGCACCCAATATAACTACCAAGAAGCTTATTACGAAAAGGGAGAAGATCAGGACAAAGATCTCATGTGCTCCATGGATGTACGCTATGAATGCGAGAAAAATTGAAATTGAAAGAAGGGCTGTGGAGATCCTTAGAATTAACAGGAACTCCTTACCAAGTATTTTAATAATATGTCTAAATAGTAAGAGATTTGAAAATACATATAGGAGTATAGAGGCTATACCAGCTATAATATATACTACATACTCCTCTAGAGGCAATATAGACACCTAATCTATAACATGTGCTGCTCTTACCAATCATTTTATGTATCAAAGAAATTAAGTGTTCACATCAAAACTCTAGATACTTGAGTGATGATGTAATACTCTCCTCGTCGCTATAGATGGTAAAGCATTTGGCTGTGAGTATTAAAAATGCTAGAATTATTTTAGCAATGGTGTTGCTGCTTCGCTTTTAGTCTAGATCTTTCTAAGATCTATTTAGTTCTTCTATCCTATTAGATTTGTAATATAAAATAATTCTATTGTGATGGATTTAGGGGACTGTATATGGGTGCATATACGCATGTTATAACTGAAAGCGGGAGA
>JAVVGE010000004.1:0-41488 GCA_032249255.1 Desulfurococcales archaeon
TTCTCCAAGACTCGATTATGGAGTAAGCTGTTCTGATAACAGCATCAACCCAGTGTGCAGCGTAGGGATTATCCTTCATAAGCATGTCTCTAAGGCGTTTCTTGAAAGCCCTGTCCCTCGGAATTATTGGGATCCTCACCTTCAAACCTGTGATCACGACTAGCTTTTTACCTTTTCTAACGATCTTTGGGAAGCTGTATTTCCACTCGATATTATCCCAGATCATATCTATAGCATTCTGTAGAGCCTTAACATACCATGTTATCAGCCCCCTAACCCTATCATCCCTGATAGGCACAGAGTATGACCTCACAAGCTCAAGGATCTGACAAACCTCCTTAGGCTTCAGCAAAATCGCTCCATAAAAAGACTATATATCAACCCTTATAAATAAATATGAAACCCAAAACAGTTTCTTGAGGCTACAAGGATCCACTTTATAGCCTCCTGTCTTTTGTTTAAGATCTCTTTTAAGGGGCTCTGGGTTTTTTCATATAATCCTTAATAATCGATCTCCTAGATATTAAACTATCGATCACCTCAGCAACCAAACCTCTTCTTTCGAGACATATTATATTCTATGCATAGCATCCGGAACTTGTGTATATTTATTACAGTAGGGGTCATTAACGTTTTCAGGGGGTATGTTATATCTAGATATTATAGATGGATAGAAAGATGAGAGGTCGATCTGGGCAACACCAAAAACACCCCTGGAAGAGGTCTCATTATATAGCCACCCCTATCAAAGACAGATAGAGAGTCAACCTTCCTCGGAGGTTCTGAATAGCCCGGATATCTGTGAGGCACTAGATATCTCTTCTCATAGGCCTTTAAGGCTTCCACAGTAGTTAGAACCCGCCCTATAGAGTACCTTCCTGCAACCCTCGGAGGGGTGTAGCTGAGTCTACACCACTCAATAAGCCCATAAATACCTACAGGGATCCCCTGGATGTGTATAAAGATGACTCTCGAGGATCTTGATGCCTTCTCTACGAGATCTTTGGAAGGGCCTCTATAAAAATACTAGGTGAGGCTTCAGATGCTCTATAGCCTCGGAGAGCCTGCCTAAAGATCCTCTTATAAAGTCATTAGGCGTCTCAAGGATGAACTCGGTTACTTTGGATCTTGGGGAAAGAGCCTCCCCGTACCAAGCTAGGAGTCTCACCCAGGCCCACCTAATGGGTGGGGGTTCATAGAGTGGATTATTTATATCCTCAGCAGCTACAAGATTGCTTCTTAGCCTAGCGCAAATAGGTACTCCAAGCCTATACATTGTGAGCTAGACCGGTCCTGGATAGGTATTTACTCTCAAACCAAGTCCTACGAACTCCATCCTTTCATGGATCTTTCTGATGTCCTCCGGAGGTCTTGTTTCAAAGACTATTACTTTCTTCAACTCTCTATAGTAAGGAGGTTTTAACCACTCCTCAATCAAGATCCTCTCTATAGAGGGGTGTTCCTCAACCCTTTTCAGAAGTCTCCCAGCATCTATTAAGGGATCTATATATCCCCTATATCTCACACTCACATATAAATCCTCTAGCTCTTTTCTCCTCTTCCCTCAGAATCTTCAGCAGGATCCTATCTCTACCCGGGATCACATCTAGCACCCACAACTCTTCCAAGCCTTCTATAAAGCTCTGTAATAAGTGAGAATACTATGACTTCAACAGGATCTGAGGAGGGGGATCTCTGAAAGCGTTGTATAGCTTCGTAGCATGTTCCAGGCTCTCCATAGCAACCTTTCTAAGCTCCGGATCCTCTATAGAGGAGAAGATCCTTCTAAGCCTTTCTATCTCACCCTCAACACCCATTCTAAGAGACGGCGCTGTCCTACCCACCTACTTCCACCCCCTTCTAGATCCTTAGGTGATATCATAACCCTTATAGGAGGCTTTGCTGGATGCTTAACCAACTCACAATATACACCTAATACACCTACTATCCCCTTCCAAATCTTAAGCAATATGTGGATGCTATGGTGGTGAAAACTACCCCCTTCAGGCTTATAACCTCCATATCTACTTACTCTATTAAAAATAAATACGTTTCCATTAGTGCTGAGTCTCCTGATCCAAGATGCGATCTTTGTATAGATTTCAAAGCCCCTTATATTTGGATCTGCGTGAAGATAAGGATCTATAATCACAAGATCGCTATCTATCAAGGAAGATCGGAAAAAGCTCTCAAAATCCTCTAGCCTAAATCCTCTAGAGAAATAGATCCTCGAGAGATCCCCTCCAAGACTCTTAGAGAATCTGCTTAGCAGAAAGGGATCTAAGCCTCCGAAGAACTGATTAATATATACATATACATCGCGCCTGCGCGAAAGGCACGCGATAGATCTGTAGGCCAGCATGTAAATTATATCCAAACCTCCGTAAAACTCAACGATCCACCCGACTTCCAGAGGGTCTATGAGGCTATCCAAGACCTCAACGCAGCTCGATCCTAACATATCCACCAATAAAGACTCACAAAGTATTACCATTTATGGATATAGTGCAAAACTATACGCAGTGAGAGGGATTGTCATAACTATTCAGCTATGCAGGGAAAAACCCCATATTATAGATTAAGCAGGATAGGAAGAAAAGATCTTCCCTGGCTTCAAAGCCCTCAGGATCCCTTTTCACCGGGATCCATATCACTGGGCTCCGCCCGCTCAAGGCGATCCAGCCCACAGCTTCACTATCATAGAGATCTCCGGGTCATAGCTGTAGGGAAACCCAAGGCCTCCTGGTTTTCCTTATCTCTTGGTATCCACATGAGCCCCTCGGATCCCTATCCTCATCGTAGGCTCTGCAGAGAATTTTCTACCAAATCTTATAAACCTATATGAAACCTAAAAATGTTTTAGAACGGCAAATCTCACCTTCTAGGGTTGGGAGAAGCATCATATTAACACGTTTGCCTATCAAAAGTCCTATAGAATATGGTGTAGAGATCTTAGAAACCCCGTCCTAGGGGATGAATACTTGCTCCTCTATTTAGTGTTGGGACAAATTATCTTGATTCCCGCGACTTCTATATCTCTGTGACATACTTTTCTCTCTGTTTTTATCGACACTATATAACTTTCCCTGTGGTTTTTAGACACGCTATAGCTTATATGCCTCGATCTCATGTTCTTCTCTATCCTGGCCAATATGTAGCCTGCTAAGTAGGTTTCGAGAGCTTTTCTAGGCTCCTTCACCACGATCCTTTCTGAATCTATATCGATAAATCCTGACTTGAGTAGTATTCTCAATATACTTCTAATTGATTTTTTCGGGAACAATATTTCAAGGATCTTCCTGGCTTCTTCGATTGAGACTGTCTCTCCCCCAAGGTTGAGGAGGGTTAGATATGCAGCAAGCTCTCTCTTACCTATAGGCATGACCTCTACCCTAGCTTAAGGATCACGATAGCCCTTTCCCTAATATCTGGCTCGCATCTTTCATAGATCCTCCCGCTATGAGCCTCTTTACAGCTATATTTAGATGTGACAGCTAGCACACCGTTCTTTAAGGAAGCCTCTACCTCGTTTCCATCTAAAAGATATATCGATATAGAGCTGGATACTCTCTCAATAAGCCTTTCTACAGGGTATAGAGGAAGATTCACACCCTTAACCCAGTAGTGCATAGGTATCAGTACTTTAGAGCCGAGAGCCTCGAAAACCTTGATCGCCTCCTCATAGTCGATAGTGAACGTACCTCCTATAGGGAGCATCGCTATATGAGGACTTCCAACCTCCCTAACCTGATCCGGGCTCAGGATATGACCCAGATCCCCTGCATGGAACACTTTGACACCATCTGGAACTTCGATAACATATGCTACATTTCTCCCCCTCCTCCTACCTCTCTCTTTATCGTGAAATGTTTCTATCCCCTTTACTCTGAATGGGCCGAGAGTATTTATAGATGTGGCCATTAGAAGATATTTGCCTCCTTCTTTAAGCACTACCCTATAAGCATTATGATCAAAGTGGTCGTGACTCATAATGACATAATCAGATAGAGCCCCGGGCCTTTTAATTCCTATCGAAGCCCCATCATGAGGATCTATGGTGAGCGAGATACCCCCGTATATAAGTTCGAAGCATGCATGACCCCACCATCTAATTATTATCCCCATCCTCCCGCTTGTCCCCCATGAATTCAATGTTAGAAAGGGATATATTTAGTTCAAAATTGGCTATCCATTACAGAGATATATTGTTCTTGATTTTTAATAATATGGGAGACTCTACGAATCCCGTGAAGTTTCTGGCTAAGATCTTGGAGAAGGCTTCAGAGGGGACCAGTATATATAGGGTTTTAGAGGGGTTTATAGCCATTCTCGGACTCTCTATAATATCCACCCTAATTTACACTACGCATTACTACCCCCTTTTATACCCTATATCAGGTGTTATATCTATATATGGTAGCAACCATCTAAGAAGATGTAGAAATCTCTATCAAGGCTATTTGTGGGCTATAGAGGGTATGGGATATAGACCAAAAAATCGGTGGCTCTACATAGCTATTATAAGGGCTATAGCAGCTGTAGAGATCCTCCTAATAATTGGAGGGATAGTCCTCATAGTAAGTGCATTTACAGGCTCTATCTCGGAATACATTATATATATACTCGCAGCTTCTACACTATTCTTTGCACTAGTAGCTATTATAGGTCACTTTACGAGGGTCAAGCTATATAGGATCTTTATTGAGAAGGTGCATAGAGATGGCTGAGGAGTTCTTCCCTTACAGCAGCTTTAGGCCTGGACAGAGAGAGGTTCTGAAGAGGATTAGGGAGGACTCAGGGTCATCGAAGATCTTGATCCTCAAGGCTCCCACAGGATTTGGCAAAACAGGAATAGGTATAGCTACAGGTATGATGAAGCCTCCCGCGATACACTCAGTTAGAACAAGAAACGAGATAACCCCTGTGTTAAGAGATCTTAAGAAGCTATCTACAAAGGTTAGGGGTATTAGATACAGCTTTATACATTCTGCTCACGCTATGTGCCCTCTTCTAAATAATAAGAAAATAGATCCTGAGGATTTCTGGCTAAACTGCCAGATCCTGAGGGAGCTGGGGCTATGTAGCTACTATGCTAAGTCTCTCTCAACTCCTGAAGAGTATATAGAGGAGGTTCTAGCATCCTCTGAGAATCATGTTGATTCTGTTAGAAGGATCTCGAAGGAACTAGGTGCATGCCCCTTTTTCTCGCTAGCAAAGCTAGCTAGAAGCTCAGACTATGTTGTTGCCACATATCCATATGTGTTTTCCAGGGATCTATTCTCTACTATATATCCAGACGAAAATCCCGAGAGCTTCTTAGCAATTATAGATGAAGCACACATGATAATAGATCCCTCTATTATATATTCATCAGAGATAAGTGTTTCCAGAATAAGGGCGTCTATAAACGAGGTCAGGGAATATATAGGTGGAGACCCTTTTTCAGAGGATCTTCTAGACAGACTCTCAAAGCTAGTAGAGGAGAGAGCTGGCGATGAAAAGCTGAAGAAAGTAGATAGAGCATCTATGGGTATTGATGAGGATTCTATAGATCATATACTCGACATATCAATCGAAGTTAAGAAGAGAGCTATAGACAGGGTTATCTCGAGAGGCTCTATAAAGGATGTAGCTTCTAAGAGAGTCTCCCTGGTGAAGGTCGCCCTTTCACTCGCTCTTCTTGAGGATAGCAGGTTTGAGGCTTTTGCGTATAGAGATAGTCAGGGGGCTTGGCTAAAGATCTCGGCTGTGGATCACGGGGTTATTTCTGAAGCGCTGCACACATATAGATCAGCTATCCTTATGTCGGGTACTCCTCCGTCAAAGGACTATGTTAAAAGGATCCTGGGACTAGGGAGTGTATCGTATATAGATGCTGTGGAAACCGGTGCGTGGTCCCCATACTCAAATATGGCTGTAATACTGACCAGCCAACTCACATCTAGATATATTGAGAGGGGAGATGCTATGTATCAGCTATATTCTAGATATATTGAGATTATTGATAAGCTTCTTGAAGGGGCTAAGCTAGTGGTGTATCCTAGCTATGAATTCATGAGAAGGGTTGTTGAGAAGCTGGGCTGGAGGGGCTATGTAGAGGATAGAGAGTCCACGATAGATGATCTTGTAAGAAGTGTTAAAGAGGACATAGTAATCCATGTAGTGGCCGGGGGTAAGCTATCCGAGGGAATAGAGTTGGTTAGTAACGGAAGATCCCTCGTTAAATGTGTTTTTATAGCAGGAGTACCATATCCACAGAGAGACGACTATATAGAGGAGCTCCTAAAGAATATGAGGAAAAAAGTCTCTGATAGAGAAGCATGGGATTATATATATAATATGACATCATCGATCAAAGCTATGCAGGCTATAGGCAGATCCGTGAGAAGCGAGGAAGACAAGGCATTAATAGTGCTTGGTGACAGAAGATTCATGTCCCAAGATATAAGAAAATATATGGGCATCAGGATAGGAAGAATCGCCAGAAATACCGAGGAGTTCAAATCACTTATAGAGGTAGTAGCTAATAACTTTCTATAGAGATAGAGTGCCATCCATACATGGCATTTCTCCACGGTAATCTACATCAGCAAATAAATACGCTTTCTTCGAAGCTAGAAACTCTTTCTAATACCCAAGACCAGAGATACAGAGAATACCACACCCTAAACTCATAATTGCTGCTTGTTTACACCTCACTCTACGTAGGACAGGACTTATTCTATTTCTATGCTTGTTGTCAGCGCATGAACAGATCTTCATACATCCGTCTTGCCAGGTCTCATCATTAAAGATTTTCTAATCATGCGGTTTTTTAACTATTACATGGCCTCTCGTATAGGAGCGTTTCCCTGCTAATGGTATTTGATTGTGTTTCTAAAATACTTGTATTTCCGTTAGCTGGGTTGCACCTAGGCTTGGGATCACCAGCTTCACCCGAGCCTCATGGGTGCCCGTCGAGCCACAACGCCATTGGGCTCCATCTGGGGAGAGCTCAAGCATCATCGCTCTCCAAGGGTATCTATATATCCAGCACATATGAATATAACCTCATTATCAAATATGATTAAAGCATGATTAAGGATTGAAGGTATTTAAATCTATCACTTGCCTTGTAACAGCCTTGCACATGCTAGGCCGATATCGAAGAGCTTTTTCTCCTCGTACCTGTTTGGGAATAGCCTCAGCCTGGTTGCCTCTTACTGCTCTTCTTCCTCTTCCCTATCAGCCTTCTGGATGTTTCCAGGAGGTCGGGGGTCTCTGGCGGGTTCCTCAGGGATCCCAGCTGGACATTCTACTAGCATATCTGCCTGCCAAGGCCTCGGTCCTGTAGAATATAGTATAGAAGCCTTAAGAACTCCGCCCTGAAGGACGAAGCTTGTTTTTTATTTAACGTCACATAGAGATCGAGGAGTAATAAACAGATATAAGTCCTTATGAATTACATTTATACGTGAGTGCTATTCTACTATGGAAAGCTGTTATAAGATAAGCAATAGATTTAAATACTTCTAGTTACTTATGAATGCTTGATGTAGCGTGGAGAGAGAGCTGGGCTTAAGCATATAGGCATTCAATCCTTAATCATGCTTTAATCATATTTGATAATGAGGTTATATTCATATGTGCTGGATATATAGATACCCTTGGAGAGCGATGATGCTTGAGCTCTCCCCAGATGGAGCCCAATGGCGTTGTGGCTCGACGGGCACCCATGAGGCTCGGGTGAAGCTGGTGATCCCAAGCCTAGGTGCAACCCAGCTAACGGAAATACAAGTATTTTAGAAACACAATCAAATACCATTAGCAGGGAAACGCTGTGGAATACACTCTACAGCACTGAACATAGCTCGTAAGCTAAGCCACATGACAAAGATAACTAGGAAGATAGAGAGCTACTTGGTAACACATAATGGTGTTAAGGTATTAATTCCTCTCCAGGGGGCTAACACATGGGATCAGGCAATAGCCCCGCTCTTCAGGTGGGAGGGGTCATATCTTTGGTATGAACAAGAGAATATATTTACTTCCCTAAGGACAAGAGAATATCTGGCGTATATATGGATGTAGATATATTCTCTTGATCAGCATATATTTGGGTAGTTTTCCTATAAAGCTCCCAGGATACTCATAGATCTTTAGAGACTCTCCTTCACGTGTGATAATATTCACAGACTCCTCCTCTTTATATATTGGTATAGTGTCTGCAAATATTATATAGTATCTCTTATCAAGCCTATCTAGATCCTTGATAGACCCCCTTATCTCAACCCTCATATTTTCCTCAATCTCTGTGCTGCTTGGTGGCTCTCCATATATCAGCTCAACATGGTCTAGGCACACCTTATACCCTTTCCTATATAGGAACCTCCAGATCATATCGGCTACATAGCTCCCTTCTTTACCCTTCTCACCAAGGATTCTATAGAAGAGGCCGTTGACCCAGTAGTCATCGAAATATCTAAAGATGTTATTCCTAATAAGTGCTCTGAGCCCTTCTATGCTCTTGAAAGGCTCTAGATCTCCGTATATCCTTAGGAGCTCTCCCCAGATATGTGTTAGGAGAAGCTCATAACCAAGGCTCGTCTTGTGATAATATACACCCCGATACATGTGGAGCCTTGCTATATAGAAGTTCTCGGCAGCTATCAACCCCTTATCCTTAACAGCTATGTTTCCATTCCTATCGACTGTTATTGTTTCTAGTAGCCTGTCGAGATCTATGGAACCATATGTAACACCTGTATGGAGTGAGTCACGTACTAGGTAATCCATCCTATCAACATCTAGATCGGATGACATAAGCTGGTTATAGAGGGGCTCTCTATGCCTCCCAAATATTATTGAGGCCACCTCATGCTTATCTATCCCAAATGCTGAGAGAACCTCTGAGACTTCTGTATCGCTTATTATGATCTCCTTACTTAGATCTTCATGCTCAAATCCGTGATCACCGATCCTCGTATAGAAAGTCTCAAGGGCATGGCTATATGGAAGATGCCCTATATCGTGTAGAAGCGCTGAAGCCCAGAGAACTGGTAGATCATCCCTGGAGATGTATCCCTCCCTCATCAGCCTCTCAGAAAGCCTCCTCATAATATGATAGACCCCGAGGCTATGGCTAAGCCTTGTGTGTACGGCTCCTGGGTATACATAGTAGGTCACTCCAAGCTGCTTGATTCTTCTGAGCCTCTGAAACACATCAAGATCTATTATACTTAGGGCTAGCTCATCGAGCTCTATATAGCCATGAACCTCGTCATATATCTTCTTATTTACCTCCTTATGCCTATGTTCTACCCCCATTGAAGCACCTGCTAAAATATATAGTTACACTGATGTTTATAAGGAGATAATCTAGTGTTGATCAGTTTTCTCTAGGTCTATGTCCTATAACCCCCATGCCGGTGAGTACCTTATATATCTCCTCAGCACAGGATCTATTGATGTAGGGCTTCACTCTCACTAGGTCACTCACAGGATCTGGTGAGGGTGGATATGTATTAATCGAGAGCATGTGGAGGGATGCAACGATCTCGAGGACTCTTGCCATAGACTCGCTGAGACATGGCATCTGTGTTTTTACATAGATCTCTGTGAATCTATCCAGTATATCTAAGGGAGTTTTTCTATCCCCCATCTGATACCTCTCCTCACATGCCTTTTCATATGCATGTAGATCTCTTGAAAGTGCTTTAGAGTATGGCCCATAGCTATACCACTTAAATCTATAGCCAAGTCTCTGACCAAGGATCTCTTGTACTATATACCCTATTTTCTGCATAAGAAGCCTATCCTCAAGTCTGCCAAGCGATATACCTGGCGAGAGCTTCGATGCTATGTACCAGACTATACAGGGATCCCTCATAACTTGCTCACAACCACTATCTATAAAACTCTATACCCTGGGTAGGTATCAGCAAAAACAGATATGATCTATTTGTTTTCTAGGTAATACCATTGCTACTTGATTGGGAGGGATATTATCTTGATCGGACTACAATTCCCCGTTAGATCTGTTATAGGTTAATAAATAGGCTCTCTATAGTATTAATATATGGTAGTAGGATTGAAACTGCCTTTCGAGATCATAGACGAATATATATCTACACCCATAAAGGCTATAATTGCTAGGAGACTATGGAAAGAAGGATATACACAGATACAGATCTCAAGGCTTCTAGGCGTTACACAGCCCACAGTGAATATATATATTAGAAGCCCGCTATACGATGAAGAAACCATGCTAAAGAGAATATCTAGTGCTGGCCTCGATAGAAAGGACTTCCTATCCATCATAGAGAGAGTGCTTACATCGATAAGAGAGGGTAAGAAGGTAGATGTAATGGCTATTCTAACAGAATATATATTGAAATCTCTATCAGAACTAAAGCTGTGCGAGGCACACAGAAAACTAGACCCCGGGATCCCGCTTGACTGCAGAATATGTGCAGAGCTAATACAGATACCCCAGGGCTTCAACATACTCAGAGCCCTTGAAAACGCATATGAATACCTATCTAGAGAGAGGTGTATCTATATATTGATCCCAGAGGTGCTGATGAACATAGCATATGCCAAGGAGTATGCCAGGGGCTTAGAAGATGTAGCAGCCTTCCCTGGAAGAATAATTAGGGTGGGAAAGGGAATAGCGACAGTGTCTAAACCAAGCTGGGGAGCTAGCAAGCACCTAGGAAAAATAATCCTAAACGTGGCCCAGAGGAGGAAACATATTAGAGCAATAGCCAATATAAAGGTTCTCAAATGCGTTGAGCAAGCCCTCAAGGAACTGGGTATAAGCTATAGAATTCTGGGGCCTAGAGAGAGATATATAAATGAGGACGAAATTATATCAGAAGTAAGTAGATCCCTTTCGGAAGAGGGCATAGAGGCGATAGTAGATCTAGGAGGTCTTGGGATAGAGCCCATAACATATATAGTGGGGGTAGATCCTGTCGAAGTTGCTAAAAGAATCACTTACATAGCCAGAACCTGCGCTAAAGAACAAGGCAACAAATGCTAAACCTCCAAATATCCCTATTACACTTAATTCCATAGACTATACTAGATTAGCATCCCTCAGGTGAAGAGCCAAAGTTCTATCGAACAGAAGCTATTAATGGAAATCTGAAAACCGCTTGCCCCCGATGGTTATTGATATTTATTTGTTTCGAGATTGCCATGCTTCTTGATCCACGGGGTTTTTAGCCCTGTGGCATCGGGGGACTTCCGCCTCCTCCACAGAGATCTTGGGATCTCTATGGGCTCATAGGTGGCTGTGGAGCCCAGCGGCACGGTGCTCCCATCTATGCCTAGAACCCCGAAGCCCTTTTGGGCATAGCCCTCATACAGGGCTCCGGTCTCGGGAGCTCTAAGCATCATCACTCATCGAGGTCTCTGCACACCAAGATACGGCACAGATTATCGCCTCATCAAATATGATTAGGGATTAAATGCTTATAAACTTAAGACTGATAGCAAACTAACATAAAAACATTCCTATTAACATATTAACATAAAAAGGAGCCGTCTCAAGTGCCTATAGGGCACTACACTCCATCACTAGCCATTGGCCGCAGGCATGGCAGGGCAGCGAAGCAGGAGCCCGCTATGAATGGCAAGGTGGCTCACCTAAATATCCTTGGGTCAGTATTCTCTAGTGGTACGCTGGGTTGGTGACTCAGGCGAGTGTTATAGTCGGGATAATAGGTAAGACTAATGTGGGGAAGTCAACTCTTTTCTCAGCACTAACTATGGTTCCTGTCAAGATTGAGAATAGGCCCTTCGTGACTCTTGAGCCTAATATTGGTATTGGGTATGTTAGGAGGGAATGCCCTCACAAGATTCTTGGACTCCCTAGATGTGATGCTAGAAACTCTGTATGTATAGATGGCAATAGATTCATTCCTGTTAAGGTTGTTGATGTCCCCGGGCTGATCCCGGGTGCTCATGAGGGTAGAGGGCTTGGGAATAAGTTTCTTGATAGTCTTAGGCAGGCTGATGTGCTTCTCCATGTAATAGATGCCTCAGGATCCACCGATTCTGAAGGAAGACCTGTTAAGCCGGGAACTTACGATCCATATGAAGATGTTATTCAGATAGAAAGGGAGTTCGATCTATGGTTGGCATCTATTATAAAGAGTGATTGGGCTAGGTTGGCAAAGACTCTTGACTCCATGCCTCCCTCGGACGCGATTGAGAAACTGTCTCAAAGACTCTCGGGCCTCTCAATCAGAAGAACCCACGTGGTTAAGGCTCTAGAGGAATCTGGGCTCTCAAGCCATAAGTTCTCTTCCTGGAGGGATGAGGAAATACTCATCTTCGCATCTACACTCAGAAGAATTTCGAAGCCAACTATCATAGTTGCTAATAAGGCCGACATACCGGGGGCTGAGGATATAATAAAGAGGCTTGTAAGGAGGTTAGGAGAGAGGATCATAATACCCACCTCAGCTGAGGCGGAGCTCGCCCTTAGAAGGGCTTCCTCTGCAGGGCTTATTCGCTATATACCGGGCGATGCTGGATTCACTATCATAGATCGCAGTAGACTCTCCCAAGCCCAGGAAAAAGCATTAGAGAGAATCAAGAACGTGATTGAGAAGCTCGGGAGCACGGGCGTTCAGAAGGCTATTAACACGGCTATTTTCGAGGCACTCAATATGATCACAGTCTACCCAGTAGAAGATCCAGGTAGAATGGTTGATAGTGAAGGGAATATCCTGCCTGACGCCCTTCTTGTTAGAAGAGGCACAACAGCTAGGGAGCTAGCCTATATGGTTCACACAGATCTGGGAGAGGGTTTTCTCTATGCTATCGAGGCTAGGAGTAAGGCTAGGATAGGTGCTGACTATGTGCTAAGCGACATGAATGTTATAAAGATAGTCTCAGCTAAGAAGAAGCAGTCTAGATAGGTAATAAGAGATATTTATTAAGTGGAAGTCCTATTCCTGGGCTGAACCTTTTTCATGATAGTAGAAATCTTTTTATATTCTTTCATTATTAATTAATGGTTGGAGTGGAGGTTTAGAACAAAGAGAGGTCTAGGGATAATGGCTAGAAGGAGAAAAAAAGAGCAATGGGAAGTGGGTTGTTAAGCCGGGCGATAAGATAGTTGTTAGTAGAACCGCTGTTCTGCCCTCAAAGCAATTATCTAAAAGAGAATTCAGGGCATTGGAAGAGATCGTGAATATATATAGCAGGATGCTTGGAGATGTGCTTCCCCACGCATCTAGGAATATTATTGGGAATTACTATAGGCTTAAGAATGGGAAGTATCGAGAGCTAAGGAATATGTATCCAAATATTCCATTCCACTATGTTCACGGAGTGTGTCAGGATGCTGTTGAAAGGGTATCCTCTCTCAGGAGAAACAGGGCTAGGCAATACTCTAGAGAGATCTTCGATGAGTTGGTTAAACATCTAAGTCTAGGGAAAAGGGATCTTAGGGGTAGGAGGATCGTGAGACATCTCTGGAAGAAATCTTGGGAGATAGCTCAGTATCAGGTAGACCTTGAGATGATAAAAGGAATACTAGTGCCTAGGATCAATGGTGCTAGCCTATGGCTAGTTGATGACCTCATATGGAAACCAGTAAACCCAACGAAGATCAATATAAATGGTTTTGAGAACATTTTCTTCACAAGTGTTGCCATTAATACTCATAGGGGCTTGGTGCATCTAGATCTAGAGCCCTCTAAGGAGTTCTACAAGCTACTGGCTAGAGGCTTTAAGCCAACATCACATGCAAAGATCAAGCTTGATAGAAGGAATAGAAGGGTGATTTTCCACCTATCCCTAGAGAAGGAGATCGAGATCTACAGGCCAGAGATTATTAAGCCTGTCGATGTTAATGAGAACTCCTTAGCAACTCTATACGAGGCATTCTCAATAATCCTCGAAACAGACCTTGCAAAGACAACCCTGGGTTATAGCTATAGGAAGAAAAGCATCCAGAGGAGAAATGGATCCGATGGCAGGGAGGCTAGAAAGGCTATAAAAAAGCTTAAGGAGAGAAAGAAGAAGAGGGACTATAGGATGAAGACAGCAAACATGATAGTAAGGGACGCCATGAGGATGCGAGGAGTAATAGTTATTGAGAGGATCTCAGGGGATGATATAAGGGTTATGATCGCTAGGTATAGGAATAAGCAGCTGAGGCACAGGATATATCAGAGTGCATTGAAGGGTGAGCTGAACGCGATAATAGATAAGGCTAGGGAATATGGTGTGCCGGTATTGATGGTAGATCCTAGGAACACTTCGAAGACATGCCCAATACACAAGGCTGTAATAGAATATGGGGAGGATAGGATAGGTGTCTGTAGCAAGGGAGGTGAGAAGTGGCATAGGGAGGTAGTAGCATTGATCAATATTTATCTTAGAGCCCTCGAAGCCCTTTATGAGGGCATTGCCCAGAAGGGCTTCGGGGTTTTAAGTATAGATGGGAGCCCGGTGCCGCTGGGCTCAACAGCCACCCATGAACCCATAGAGATCCATGGATCTCTTTGGGGGAGGTGGAAGTCCTCCGATAACCACAGGGATGTGATTACATCCCTGTGGATCAAGAAGCAAAGCAACCCAAAACAAATTAATATCAGGGATGATCAATGATCATCGGAGGACAAGCAGGCAGTGGTTCTAGGGAAGAGAGCATCTTGTTGAAGATCTCTAAGTCTATGATTAGAGAGGTTATGAGAGAAAACTATATCTTCTTTAGGAAGAAGTATAAGGCTATACTGAAGATCATAGCTGCTACGAGACACAGAACCCTTATAGTAGTAACAGGCGCAGATCCCGTCAAACAGGGTCTCATAACTACGGATCTCGTGAGGATCTATGCTTCTAGAAGGAAGGACCGGGTAAGGGTTCTATATGTGCACCATAACGAGTTTGCTGAGGAGTTGATAAGGGTTAGGATCTTCAGAGAACTCCTCCCTAAATTAGCTAAGAATGTCGATATAGAGGTAATTAGGTACGAGGATACCGAGGAATATCTCGGGACTACATATAGCGCGCTCATAATGGATCTAACAGATAGCCTTAAACCAAACGATGTAGGGAGGCTTGTGGGTATAGTAGAGGGAGGAGGGGTCATAATCTTCATAACCCCTCCGCTAGATAAGTGGCCTCAGTGGAGAAATCTCTTTAGAGAGGAGCTTGCGGTTCCTCAGAAGCCTGTTCCAAGGACTGTTTTTGTTAGATGGTTCATAGATAATCTCCTTAGGGGCGATGGGGTCAGCATATATGACCCTGATGGGGATAAGATCCTAAAGATAGCTGAGCACCCCAAGAAGTCCCCAGAGAGAGAGAGGATAGTGATCCCTGAGGACGTGAAATTCCCTAAGGAGGTCTATCAGAAGGCCGTTACAATGGATCAGGTGAGGGTTATAAGGGAGTTAGAGAGGTTGATAGAAAAGCCTAGGAGGAGAACATCGATAGTTGTTATATCAGACAGAGGTAGGGGTAAGAGCAGCGCTATAGGAATAGGTATTATAGGGTTAACAGGAGAGCTTCTGAAGGTTAAGAACAGGGTTAGGGTTGGCGTGACCGCTAGATCATTACTTAGCGTTGAGCAGCTCATGAAGATGGCTATAGAGACTCTAGAGGCAATGAAGATCCCATATAAAGTTATTAAGAGGGGAGGGAGGATCATCGAGGTTAAGGGAGAGAGATTCTCGATAGAATATTGGGAACCCTCGACAATTCCGAGGCTAGATCTCGATGTGGCTATAGTAGATGAGGCAGCTGGTCTTCCAGTAAATATTCTCTGGAAGATCTGGGAGTCTGTTGACAGATCTATATTCGCAACTACAATACACGGATACGAAGGAGCTGGGAGAGGATTCACGGTAAGGTTTTTAAAGAGAGTTAAAAGCGATGAGAAATCCAGCACATATATCGTTGAGATGAACGAGCCTATTAGATATGCCTCAGGGGACCCTGTCGAGGCCTGGCAGTTCAGAACCCTCCTCTTAGATGCCGAGCCTGAGAAGCTTGATGAGAGCGATCTAGAGGCCATAGCTAGAGGAGATCTCATATACCTAAAGCTAGAACCTGAGGAGCTTTTCACAGATAAGGGGAAAGACATGCTGAAGAGCCTCTTCGGCATCTATGTCCAGGCTCACTATAGGAATGAGCCAGACGATCTAGGAATGATAGCTGATGCACCACACCACAGCGTAAGGGCTATGGCGACCCCCAGCGGTAAGATCGTTGGATCAGCGCAGCTCGCCGAAGAAGGTCCCGTCGTGAGCGAGCTCCAACTGATCCTTGGTGCCGGGAAAATGCCGGGAAACATAATACCAGATAGGATTATAAAGCACTACAGGGTAATCGATTTTGCTAGAACAGTTGGGTGGAGAATAGTTAGAATCGCCGTACATCCCGAGGTGCAGGGTAGGGGTATAGGATCTAGCTTCCTGAGGAAGATAGAGGAAGAAGCTATAGAGAGAGGCTACTCATGGGTTGGCTCCGGCTTCGGAGCTACGGAGGAGCTTCTCAACTTCTGGCTAAAAAATGGCTATATGCCTATCCACATGTCGCCTGAGAGGAACCCTGTCTCTGGTGAGTATACATGCATAGTTGTGAAACCACTTAGCGATAGCGTTAAGAGCCTTATAGAGGCTGTTGGTGAGAGGTTTAGACATAGAGTCTTGGAGAGTATGTACGACACATACAGAGATCTAGAGCCAGAGGTTGCCAGGCTTCTTCTAAAACCCCTTAGCTGTGGTTTAAGGGTACATGTTACAAGCTATGGGTTAGATAAGGTAGATCTGGAGAGGATTCTCCTATACGTGAGGGGTATAATGACGTATGAGGTATGCAACGACGCTGTGAAAGAGCTTATAATGGGCTACTGGCGTGACGGATGCCTAGACGCAGGGCTGGAGAAGAAAGAGGAGCTACTGACAATAGTCAAGGTTCTTCAAGGCAGCCCATGGAATCAGGTGGAAAAAATCTTGAGAATGGGTGAGAAAGTAGCGATAGATGCAATGAGGGGAATAGTAAAGAAGGTCCTTGTTTCTATAGGGATTGATATTAACAGAGAGATAGAGGGCGTAACCCTAGAAGATCTAAAGAACATATCCGGGAAAAGTTAATTACTCAGGACCAATAGTTTCACCCACCTCTCTCTGGATAGCTTAGTTATCGCAAGGTTAATAAAATACCGCATCTATATTAATAATTAGGTGTAGCATGTGGTGTTAAAGGTTATAAGCGTGAAGCTTGATGAGGAGACTATAGAGCTTCTAGATAAGTATGCGGAAAGAAACGGCATGACAAGATCGGAGGTAATAAGAGAGGCTATAAGAAGAATTATAAACAGCTCCAGAGAAGATACGAGACCAAAGAGCATAATTGCTTATAAAACCGTAAAGATATACACATAAGGAGCCGCCGTAGCTCAGCCGGTTAGAGCGCCGGACTCATATGGATCTAGAGAGACCGAGGTCGCTGGGAAATCCGGAGGTCCCGGGTTCGAATCCCGGCGGCGGCACCTCAGATGCTCTCCACCCTATTCTATTCCTCAGTGTTTTCCTCCTGTACATAGATAGATAGGGTAAAGAGTATTAAAAGGGCTACTCTAGAAGCTATATGGTTAAGCCTCCCACCAGATACGACATATTTGTTTAGAGGATTGTTGGTAGAGCCAATACCAAGGATCTTTCTGAGTATCCCCATATATTCTATTGCATCTGTGAGCGTTACTTTCTCCTCCATCAATATTATTGTCGTTGATAGTACTAGATCCTCTAGATTATTCATTATCTGCTCAATCACATACCCCGGAATCCCGTTCACAACTAAGTAACTAGAAAACTGATGATCGTATTCAAAGTTCCTAAGGGTAGAGATCCACCTAGACATATATATCCTAAGCTCTCTTGAGTACCCCATATTTGAGAATATATATCTATCCATTCTCCCTCTCATCCTAGCTATGTCTACGATCCTCAGTGCCAGATCTATTGGATAACCATACTCCCATCGATCCTCGTGTACTTCTGCATCCTCGAATATCTTATAACGTGATCTAATATCCCCAAAAACATCCGTAGCCATCTCAATCCCTGAATTAGGGCTAGATTGGATATAAATATAAATATTTCGCCTCAAGTTCTGGCTAGATCCTATCTTAATACAAAGTAATCCCGAAAATAATAGGACATGTTTTTAGTCAAGGACTATATTCATTATGAATATAGTCCTTAAGCTATAGATAATGTTATAGAAATGTCTCTACTTATCTGTGTTCAGCTGGTTCTGTAGCTTGATTATAAGATGATATCTTGTGTTTTGTATATATACTCAGATGATGACGATCAGAGCCCTCGAAACCTTACGAGGGCTCCGCCAAGAAAGGCTTCAAGGTTTTAAGTCTTGACATAGGTATGGATATGAGCCCCTTTCACTGGGCTTAAAAGCCGCTAGTGAACCTCAGAGGCCCCCAAGTCTCAGTGGGAAATCTAAGATCCCATGACTTCATAGGAGGCTGTTACAAGGTAAGCAATAGATTTAAATACTTCTAGTTACTTATAAATACTTGATGTATGTATAGAGGAGCGTCATATCAGTGAGGGGGTTTACTAGGGTTTGGAAGAGGTTAAGAAAGCTTATTGGAATTGCTAGGGGAGGGGCATGCTATCGCTAAACAGATTACTGGTTTTAATATCCTGTATGTTTGTATATAATATGTGTGGGTGATCTATTTCTTGGAGAAGCTTTTCAAGGTTCTTCGTAGAGCTGTTTTGCTGGATTACTATGCTAACAAGCCAGCTAGAGAAGCTCTAGGGGAGATCGTAGAACCGCTAAAAGTTATGATTGAGGAGATGGTTGAGTATGCATTAAAGCATAAAGCCTCTCAGGAGACACTGCACAAGGTTTTCTATGAAAGGTATAGGGATCAATATTCTTGGGTGCCGACAAGGGTTATTAAGGGATCCTATAGAGATGCTGTTAGAAAGGCTAGAGCCTTTAGAGAGCTTTTGAAGAAGGGTAGAGCTTATACAAGCAAACCGAAGGTTAGGAGGGTTAAGATAGTCTACTCGGATGATAAGGATTGAGAGCTCGAGAATGGGCATAAGAATTAGAATCCAAGGGAGTGGATAGAGCTGAGGTATAGGGGTAATAGGCAATTGTATAGATACCCTACAGCGGCTGGAGTCTTGCTAGCGAGCTCAAGCTAGAATCTGGCGGGAGGAGGGTAATGGATTGCATACCGTCTTGGGGATATATTCTTCAATGGTTTGGCTCAAATCAATGAGTCATTCATGAGAATCTTCACTATCGAAGCAGAGAGGAGATCTGTTCCTATTCAGAGAATTCTAGCTATGAGCAATACTCTCGGCTCTCTTGAGCTGGTTTGTGACTCAGTATATGAAAGATCAGGAATTTAAAAGGGTAAAGTATATCATTATAGTTACTATAACTATTAACATGACTACTGTTATGGGAAGTAAGAAGGGCCATAGTTTCTCTCCCCTACCTCTCAATATAACTGGTATAGGGCCTATAAGGATAAATCCTATAGATTCGGTCTTTGGCTTCTCCTCCTTCTCGTTTCTAGATAATCCGGATCTAGATATTAGATATAACATACCTAAAAAGATCAGTAAGAGCCCTATCACCAGGATCACTATTGCTATGAATACTGTTAGTGGGATCATAGGCCTTGCTGAATTAATATTCTCTAGGGAGTTATTATACTTAACAAGTCTCACAACTGAGAGCTTGGTTCTTTTAGGGCAGAATCGTGTTTTTCATCATTTGTAAATCACTTTGTTTTAGAGGGAACCGGTGTAGTGAAGAGGCCCTATGACCCCTCAGAGCGAGGTCCAGCACGATAAGTAATATCCCAAGAGTGGGGCTGAACTTTTTATGATATTAGAAATCTTTTTATATTTTTCATTATTGATTAATGGTTGGAGTGGAGGTTTAGGGGCGAACGATGTCTAGGGACAATGGCTAAGAGGAGGAAAAGAGGGATAAGAAGTGGATTTGGGTTGCAAAGCCAGGAGATAAGATAGTTGTTAGTAGAACCGCTGTTATACCCTCAAAGCAGTTATCTAGGAGGGGGTTCAGGGCATTGGAAGAGATCGTGAATATATATAGCAAGATGCTTGGAGATGTGCTTCCCCACGCATCTAGGAATATTATTGAGAATTACTATAGGCTTAAGAATGGGAAGTATCGAGAGCTAAGGAATATCTATCCAAATATTCCATCCCACTACATACATGGCTTATGCCAGGATGCTGTTGAAAGAGTATCCTCTCTAAGGAGGAACAAGGCTAGACAATACTCTAGAGAGATCTTCAACGAGCTTGTTAAGTATCTAGGTCTAGGGAAAGGGATCTTAGGGGTAGGAGGATCAGGAGATATCTATGGAGGAGATCTTGGGAAATAGCCCGGTATCAAGTAGATCTTGAGATGAGCGATGGAATACTAGTGCCTAGGATCAATAGTGTTAGTCTATGGCTAGTTGATGACCACCTATGGAAACCTGAAACCTATGGATGCTACGAAGATCAATATAAATGGCGTTGAGAATATTTTCTTCACAAGTGTTGCCATTAATACTCATAGGGGCTGGGTGCACATAGATCTTGAGCCTTCTAAGGAGTTCTACAAGCTACTGGCTAGGGGTTTTAAGCCGACATCACATGCAAAGATCAAGCTTGATAGAAAGAATAGGAGGGCGACATTCCATATCCCTAGAGAAGGAGATTGAGATCTATAGGCCAGAGGATATTGTTAAGCCTGTTGATGTTAATGAGAACTCTGTAGCAACTCTTTACGAGGCATTCGCAATAATCCTCGAGACAGACCTTGCAGAGACAACCCTGGGCTATAGCTATAGGAAGGAGAGCATCCAGAGGAGAAATGGATCCGGTGGCAGAGAGGCTAGAAAGGCTATGAAAAAGCTTAAGGAGGAGAAAAAGAGGGACTATAGATAGAAGACAGCAAGCCTGATAGTAAGGGACGCCATGAGGACAAGGGGCGTTATAGTTATTGAGAGAATCTCTGGAGATGATATAAGGGTTATGATCAGCAGGTATAGGAATAAGCAGCTGAGGCACAGGATATATCAGAGTGCATTGAAGGGTGAGCTGAACGCGATAATAGATAAGGCTAGGGAATATGGTGTGCCGGTATTGATGGTAGATCCTAGGAACACTTCGAAGACATGCCCAATACACAAGGCTGTAATAGAATATGGGGAGGATAGGATAGGTGTCTGTAGCAAGGGAGGTGAGAAGTGGCATAGGGAGGTAGTAGCATTGATCAATATTTATCTTAGAGCCCTCGAAGCCCTTTATGAGGGCATTGCCCAGAAGGGCTTCGGGGTTTTAAGTATAGATGGGAGCCCGGTGCCGCTGGGTTCCACAGCTACCGGTGAGCCCATAGAGATCCCAAGATCTCTTTGGGGGGGTGGAAGTCCCCCGATGCCACAGGATCAAAACCCTGTGGATCAGGAAGCAAAGCAATCCAAAACAAATTAATATCAGTGATAATCAAGGATCATCGAGGGACAAGCGGATGATGGGTGAGGAGAGAACATCCGGGCAGAGAACCGATAAACTGTACAGGTGACGGATAAAGCCTCTTAGGGATGCGAGGTGAGGGACATTATTAGAGGGATTATCCATTTAATAGATTTCCATAATATCGTGTAGGTGTTGCTTGTTTCCTGTGGAGGGTTATAGAATCGTTAAAAATCTATTCTGTGACGTCAGAGATCCCTGTTTCTGTTATTACAAATATTGCTTCTCCTTCGGGTAGGTGTGGTGCATCAATCACCCTGGCTATTCTCTTATTACCCCTGCTTTTCCTTAGATGAACTCTGACACCTGGCGCGTGCCCCACTATATGTCCTCCAACTGCTACTGTGGGATCTCCATAGAAGACATCGGGCCTTGCCATTACCTGGTTTGTTATAACTACAGCTATGTTGAATACTTCCGCTAGGTTTTGTAGCTGATGTAGATGTTTATTCAGCTTCTGCTGTCTTAATGCTAGATTCTCCCTGCCTGGGTACTCTGCCCTGAAGTGTCCTGTAACAGAGTCTACTACTACTAGCTTTATGTTCTTTTCTGGTATTAGCTCCCTCAGCTCCTCAACTATTGCTATCTGATGATCACTACTAACAGCCCTTATAAAGTATATTTTATCCATAGCTTCGTCAGGATCTAGTCCCTTTCCCCTAGCCATAGCCTCAATCCTCTCCCATCTGAAGGTCCCCTCAGTATCTATATAAACAGCTGATCCTCCCAGACCGCCCTTTTCTGGGGGCATCTGCACATTTACAGCTAGTTGGTGGCATATTTGGGTCTTACCGGTTCCATATTCTCCGAAGAACTCGGTTATTGTCTTTGTCTCTATTCCCCCGCCGAGCAGCTGATCCAGAGCCTTGCTCCCGGTAGTTATTCTCCCAACATTGATTCTCTCCATCTTAACCTCCTTAGCAGTCTTGAACCTAATATCTAGAGCCTCCCTAGCAGCGTTTATTATCTTCATGGCTGTTGGAAGCGGTATTCCCAGCGTGACACTGAGATCTTGGGCGCTAGCCGTTACCAGGGATTCCAGCGATGTGTAGCCTGAATCCTTTAGCTTAGCTATAATGCTTGGCGATACATCAAGCTCATCTATACTCCTGATCCTCTTAACAGGCTTAGTCTCACTAGCCATATGCTTCCCATAAATATATTAATCAAGCTCCACTAAATATAACCTCCCCCCTATAACAACAGTCTTTTTCTCTAGGATAGAACAGCAGAGTCTTATGAGGCTCTATACAGCTTCCTTTTTCCATATACTCAAGGTTATAGCTATAACAAGATAATAAAATAAGCAAAAGCCTAAAAATACAATATATTTAGCAATTCTAAAAATTTTCCTGAGAATCTTTTATTAATAAAGTAGAATACAGAATAGTTATCCTATATAGAGCTAGGATACCGGGATTCTACAGTTGAAAGACAAGCTGGTATAGCTTTAAGATCCTATGTTAGCTTAGAACGGTCCTGGGGGATATTAGAGTTGTTAAGGTTCTAAGGGATTATTGGAAGCATAGTTTTAAGGAAATACGCCTCCCGATATTAAATAAAAGGGCAAGCCTCACCCTTCAGGGCAGAAATGGGCTGTATCCTTTTTCATGGTAGTGGGAATGCTTTTATATTCATTTGTTGTCTGGGCTTAAGCTTATAAGCATCCAGTTCATAATTGTATTGATGATGAGGTGATATCTCTGCTAGATCTGGGCGTAGAGAGACCTGGAAGCGATGACCGCTGGAACTCCCGAGACCCCAGATGAGAGGCTCATAGTGTTAGGGCTTGACGGGGGCCCATGAGGTTCTGGTGAAGCCGTGAACCCGGGCCTAGGCCCAACCCCGCCAGCGGAAATACCGTTAGCGGGAAACGCATCTTTAAAAGTGAGGAAGTTTCTAGGACAAACTCTTTTAATAGCTAATGTAGATCCATAGCTGAATACTAGTTCCAATGGTATAAATTTTAATACTTTAATATTTAATGTTCTCTTCCTTATAATCTCGATAGCCTTAACATTCTAGTTATTTTTAGATGTTCTCATGTGTGTTTATTGGTTGTCTGTTTCTTGCTTCAATGCTTATAAGCTTTGAATTACTTATAGTAGTATTGGAGGAAGTGGTTTTGGTGCTTTCAGAGGAGCAGAAGAAGCTTTTAGTAGAGCTCTGGAATCGTGGGGCTAGGTTGGAGGATATAGCTAGGTCTGTTGGGATTCCTGCTAAGAAGGTTAGCTTGTATGCTAGGTTTCTAGGCCTTCCTCCACGTCGTAGGGATCCTTGGAATAAGAGGATTGGAGATGAGGAATTGAAGCAGATTATAGATCTGTGGAAGGCTGGTACCCCGGTGAAGGAGATTGCAAGGCGCCTCGGCGTCACAGAAACCACTATCTTGACCTATCTCAACGTTATGGGTTTAAGGAGGCGGGAAAGGCTTTATGAGAAGGTTGAGGAGGTCATGAAGATGCTGGAGACGAAATGCTATATAACCTCAAAGGAGCTGGCAAGAATGAAGATAAAACTACCTCGTAGGAAATTCCTAGAGGCGCTAAGCAAAAGGGTAGAGAACGTTGTAGTATTTAAAATAAGGCAAACTTCAACCACGAAATATACAGTGCTACGTCCAAGGTTGGCACGCAGCTTAATAATATATCTACGGGGGTGTGAGAATGGTGTGGCGAGATTCATTGTAGATAACATAGTTAATAAAAATGCGCCGCTAGCATCGATAAAAAGTATACTGAAAAGAAGCGGAGCACCTCCGGAACTATTACAGGCAGTCTACAACCTCATACTCCAAACAAGCCCCAAATACAGCAACAAATCTAGAACAGGACAAACCCAGCAGACCCAGTAACAACGCCACAACCTTCTTTCTGCCCTGAAAGACGGGGTTTCTATTCTCTGGACATGCTATTACCCTTCTGGTGGGATTTAATAGTTTGATGCGTATCACTAGCTTCTAGCTTCACACAGATCTTTAATATTTGATGTAGAACTGCTAAAAGGAAAAGGGCTAGAAAATCGGCGTTCGGTTTCCTAAAGCGATAAAGTGGATAAAATGAGGATAGGGCTGTGGACTGAGTATCCTAATGAATAGAGGCTGAGGGTATAGTAAGGCGATGAGGATAAGTTCGCTCAAGGCTTGTGAAGCCGAAGGAGGAGTTGGTATTAAAGGATAAGATACTAACCCTTGAAGTCGCCTGTCCTCCGACGGACATTGGCTGTCGCTGATATTATCTTGTTTCAAGATTGCTTTGCATTTTGATCCACAGGGTTTCTATGGTATCCCTGTGGCCATTGAGAGACCTTTACCACCCACAGAGACCCAGGGATCTCTATAGGCTCACTGGTAGCTGTGGAGCCTAGCGGAATGGAACTCCTATCTAGGATAGAAACCCCGAAGCCCTTCTGGGCAGAGCCCTCATAAAGGGCTTCGAGGGCTTTAAAATAGATATTGATCAAGGCTACTACCTCTCTATGCTACCTCTCGTCTCCTTTGCTACAGATCCTTATCCTATCCTCTCCATACTCTATCAGAGCATTGTATATTAGGCACGTTTAAAGGTGTTCCTTGGATCTACCATTAATACCGGCACTCTCTACTCCTTAGCCTTATCTATTATCGCATTCAGCTCTCCCTTCAAAGCACTCTGATATATCCTATGCCTCAGCTGCTTATTCTTATACCTGCTGATCATAACCCTTATATCTTCCCCGGATATTCTCTCAATAACTATTACTTTTCTCATCCTCTCTTATCCTCATGGCGCCCTTGACTATTAGGTCTGCTATCTTCCACCTATAATCTCTCTTCTTCCCCTCCTTAAGCTTCTCCATAGCCTTTCTAGCCTTCCTACTACCGGATCCGGTTGCCTTAGCAAGATCTGTCTCAAGGATTGTTGCGAATGCTTCGTAGATTATTGCAACTGAGTTCTCATTAACATTGACAGGCTTAACAATATTCTCTGGCTTGTAGATATTAACCCCCTTCTTAAGTGCTAGGTGAAATATTGCTCTTCTATTCCTCCTGTCAAGCTTGATCTTAGCATGTGATGTCGGCTTTCTACGCAAAACGGTCTAATAGAACTCTAAGTAAGGATCATCTCCACTATAAATGGCAAGACTTTCAGTTTTAATGAACTCAGCTTTATATATCCCCAGTCTCATTATCCTATGTGAAGCGGTGGTGAAAAGGTGGCTGAAACTGCTCATAAGATACTCAGTGATGCTATTGGGCAAATAGTGCTTGTGAGGTTGAGGGGAGATAGGGATGTTAGGGGGAGGCTCAGGAGCTTCGATATATATTTAAACATAGTTCTGGATAATGCTGAGGAGATAAGATCCGATGGCACAACTAGAAAACTTGGTACTATAGTTATAAGGGGTGAGAATGTGGTTTTGATCTCGCCGGCTGAAGTTAGGTAGTGTAGACGGGGTGTAAAGCTATGGGTAAAGGAACACCCTCTATGGGTAAAAGATCCAAGGGTGTGACCCATATAAAGTGTAGAAGATGTGGTAGGGTCGCTTACAATGTTTCTAAAAAGTATTGCGCCGCATGTGGTTTCGGAAGATCTAGAAGGATTAGAAGATATAGCTGGAGCTCTAGAAAGGTAAATAGGTTGAGGCTTCCAAGTAAGTAGGGGTATGGTTAGCCATACTGAGTGGAAGCGATATTAGGCTAGCAGTAGCTTTTATAATAATATTCATAGCCTTTATATTTGCTGTAGATACCTACTATACCTCCCTACAGTATTATGGTTCATATATCTCTGACGAGATATGGTATGTCGACTCAGCCCGTAACCTAATGCTTAGACTGGGTATTCAACCCAGACTCTCTGAGCCCATGGCAACCGTGTTTATAGATAGACAATACGATCTAAACACAGTGGCAAACCAAATCCTGTCTGTGAAAGGTGTCGAAAGTGTTAAAAGAATCGAGAAGGCATGGGGGATATATGTTAAGGCTTCCTTGTGGAGCGTCTTTTCTGAGATCAGAAACATTCCAGGGGTTATAGAGATTAAGCCTGGATACGAGTACGGGGACGCGGAGAACATAAATAACTATTACAATATGGAGCACCCGCCCTTGGGTAAGTATATCCTCATGCTCTCAATGGCTACTATAGGAGACAGCCCAGTTGGGTGGAGAATACCAGGAATGATCTCTGGGGGTATTCTATGTATCGTTGTAGGGCTAATAGCTAGAGAAGCAACTAGAAGAGATATATATGCCCTTCTAGCCTCTATACTAGCAGCTTCAGACCCTCTCATAAGAAACATGGCTGGTATTGCTATGCTAGATATCTATCTATCGCTCTTCACCTCAGTTTCGATTTATATGGCTCTCAGAGGATCATGGATCCTCACCGGTATATTCCTAGGCCTAGCTGTATCGACCAAAATGAGCGGAGCATTTGTAATATTACCTCTAATAATTATCACAATCATTAGAAATCGAAGCCTCACAAAGATCTACAGAGACCTGGTAATAATCCCTGGTATCGTTTTCATAGCACTTAGCTTACCACTCATCTACCTCTTTGGACTACAGTCATGGTATGATCAGAGTATAGCAGGAGCAATAAGCTGGCATCTAAAAACCAAGACAGCTCCAGGCGAGGGTCCCCCTGTATCAGCCCCATGGATGTGGTTATACGGAGATAACCCATTCTATCTAACTGTCTCACCAGACACCATTGCAAGGGGTAATATATATGTCTATCTAGGCTCTATAGCGCTCTCCGCAGCTCTGCTACCTGCAGCTAGGTTCTTCACATGCATATCCATGATAACGATCTCAACTTACATGACGTGGCTGGGATATGTGATCCTATGGTTAGCAGGAAACCACTCACAATATAGTTTTTACATGATCCAGCTATCTCCCCTATTCTCTGCTCTCTTTATAACACAGCTCTGGATCCTATTAGAAAACACCGACATAGTAATTAGATCTTATCCTAGACGGAGCCGCTTGTCCCCAGCCAGCAATTAAATCGATAACCCTATAGGATCTCTCCCTGTCTCTTAGGCATTGTTGCTATTTTTCATCTTTCTACTTCCAGCTCCTTGTTATCCTCTCTATGAGAATATTACTATGTTCCTGCAACCATAAAGGAAAGCCTCAAAGATGGATACTAGAATTCATATCTATAAAATGGATCTACCTATCTGTTCGATACTAATAACTTCAGGTACCGCTCTAAACCTCTTTATTTCATATGGGTTTATAATGTTTGGTGGAAAATTCCTCGTGAAGTCCTACAATGTGAGTGAGGATTGAGACCCAATGTGGGGGCTCATGTTGATACCAAGAGGTATAGGAACTAGAGTGCAGGGTTTTCCCACAGCAATGAACTGGAGACTACGATGAAGGTGGAGCTGTGGGTTGGGATCTCTGTGAGCGGGTAGATGTAGATAATGCGGCGGGACGATGAAAGCTCTGCCTGACGCGATGGAGCCTAAGGGAGAGGGCTTGATCAAATATATCAAGTTCTATGAAACCCGAACTCCTCAAAGGAGCTGTCGATGCCTAGGGAAGATGGCTAGAAGGAAGAACAATAGAATCGAGCGCGTGCTGTTGAACTCGGAGATAGGGTATTATGACCTCCTCCCCATCTAAAAGGCAAGGCTTTCTGTTATAAAGGGAACTGGTCTTTAGTATCTACGTCTATATTTCGAGAGGGTTCGCGGTTCTTAAAGAGATCACGAACATGGTTATAAGCATATTTATATATATTATCCAATACTGGAAAAGTGCTCCAAGGGATCAAGGAACATGGTCAAGAATTCCTAGAATCGAATCACTATGAGCTCAGGGAGATGTATTCTACTATCTTGTCCCACTATATATGTAGTGTGTCGAGACGCAGCCACTAGGTTTCTTATCTTAGGAGGAATAGGGCTAGGCAATATTCTGGGGGATCTTCGATGAGCATGTTAAGTATCTAGGTCTAAGGGAAAAGAATCTTCGGAGTATGAGGCACAAGGATATAACATGGAGAATAGCTTGGGAATAGGCTAGTATCAAGTTGATCTAGAAATGGTTAATGAAATACTTATGCCGAGGATCAATAGTGCTAGTCTCTGCATAGTTACTATTCGTATGGAAAAGATGGTTTTAGGAAAGGCATGGATCTGATAGTGGTGGGACTAGCTTCAGGCTTCTTTCTACAGAGCTTATAGCCGCCAACGAGCAATGGGGATATCTAAATCCATGCGGAGTGGTGGAGATTCTTCGATGACTAGGAATATTATAATATTCCTATGAAGGAGAGAACACATCAACAACGATATGAAAGAGCAGCAATAATCACGATAACGATCGAGGGGTAGAAGGCAAGCTGTCTTAGGAAGATCAATATTTCTTAATAACAGATCCTGGGAAGTTTGATCTCTCCATTATTTGTAGCACTAAATTATTTACGTTTGGTTCGTCTTGGATAGGGTCCGGCTGCTTTTATAGATAAAAACCTTATATCTGTGGGAGGCATAGAGGGGGAGATTAGATGATCTATGTATAGCTCTATAGATACTCTATGAGGTTCTTTAGCTTTGACATAGACTCTAATATAAATGATGGGCCTGTATGTGCAAGAGTTTCTTCTTGAAATGTCTCTAGCTTATGATATCTAATTCCGGCTTTCTCAAGCATTTCTACAAGGGATCTATATCCTATGGGGTTCTCGGATGTTATGTAGCTACTGTTCTCATATACCACGAGATCTATATCTCTTACTTTAGTTATAATAGAGCTTGTCTCGATGTACGATAAAGGCTCTTTATCGGTGATGCTTATCCCCCCCACTATGTGGATCGCATCGCTTATATGGCTAGCCCCTCCCGGAGACCATAGACCACCTCTAGGGCCAAAGTCTAGGACAACTAGGATCTTTCTAACACTATTAGATCTTCTGGTAACAAGCTCGCTCAGCTTCCCATATAGCCCCATGGTAAGCTCTCTAGCCCTATCTATATAGCCTGTTATATAGCCCAGTATAGATGCATTTGATATGATCCCTGCTACATCTGTCGGCATTGGAAGAGGATATACAGGGATCTTCTCGCTTCTCAGCCTCTCGATTATCCCCCTCTGTACACCGGTTATGGTGACAACTATATCTGGTTTTAATTCTCTGATCATATCCATGTTGACGTGTGTATAGCTACCAACCTTGGGCTTTTTCCTAGCTTCTGAGGGCTTGTTTGAGAACGCATCTGTCCCGACTACTATATCTCCTAACCCCATCATGTAGAGGCTTTCCGTGAGACCCGAGCTCATGGAAACTATCTTCTCGATTGGCCACCTCACGATCTCGACGTACTCTCCTAGAATCTCGTTATAAATTCTCACTTTACCCCACCCAAGACCCTGTTTAATAGATATATAGAGGCTGTATATGGATCTATATCGCCGTTGGAAAGCATCTCGAGAATCTTTGTATCGCTACTATTAAAGATCTCTTCGATTTTACTCTCTATTATATGCTTAATCACTATAGAAGATCCATATATTCTCCTCTTCCTAACAACCTCCTGGAAATAACCGCTCTTCCTAAGATGCTCCACATGATCCTCAATTAGCGAGATAAGATCCTCAACTCCGGTACCCATTACAGCGGATACCTTAATAGCTCTAGGCTTCCAGCCACTCCTTCCAACAAACCCCTCATAATTCAGCACATCTATAACCTGTTTAAGCGTGATCTCTGCCTCGGGCTTATCAGCTTTATTCACTACATAGATATCGCCGATCTCCATTAACCCTGCCTTCAAAGCCTGAACCTCGTCACCAGCTCCGGGCATTACGAGGTTTAGAACAGTGTGGGAGATGTTTATTATATCCACATCAGTTTGTCCAGCACCAACGCTCTCTACTATTATCTTATCAAAACCTAGGCCGTCCAGCGCCTCTAACACTAGAACTGTTGATGCGCTCAAGCCCCCTCTAACACCTCTTGTTGCCATGCTTCTAATAAACACGCCAGGATCTGATGAGTGGATCTGCATTCTAATCCTATTACCCATGAAACTTCCCAACGTGAATGGCGAGCTCGGATCTATGCCTATAACAGCTACCCTATACAGCTTCTTCCTATACAGAGCTATTAGTCTCGATATGAGTGTACTCTTACCAACTCCTGGAGCCCCCGTCACCCCGATCACGTGAGCTCTCCCACCTCTCCTCATAAGCTCCCTCATTATAGACTTTATAATGCTCGGCTCAACATCTGCTGGGAACTCCACTATAGAGATCAATTTCGATATAGCTCTCAGATCCCCTTCTAAGGCTTTCTTTAGCAACATGCTGATTTGATCGCTATTACTACTCAAACCCTCTCCTCCTCTTTTCCGCAAGCTCCCTGATCTTTTCTATTATTTGCGATAACGGGGTGTCGGGAAAGAAGACCTCTGAGACCCCCATACCCTTTAGCTTTACAGCATCGTCCCAGGGTATTATGCCCCCCACCACTACCGGTATATCGTCCGCTCCGTATTCTTTTAAGAGTCTAAGGACTTCTGGCACTAGAGCCATGTGGGCTCCGCTCAATATGCTTATGCCAATAACGTCCGCATCCTCCTGTATAGCTGATCTCACCACCATCTCTGGCGTCTGTTTGATCCCCGTGTAGATCACCTCAAAGCCCGCGTCTTTAAGAGCTCTAGCAACCACCTTAGCCCCTCTATCATGCCCGTCCAAGCCTAGTTTCGCAACGAGAACCCTGTGCCTCCTTCTAAGCCCAATAACTCCTAGCGCTCGGACCTCCTCCCTAGCCTCCATGTGAGACCCCGACTATATCTCTAATATATTATTGGCTCGCTCCATTCGCCATATACGCTTCTAAGCACTCCCATGATCTCTCCAAGTGTTGCTAGAGATATAGCTGCGCTATATACGTAGGGGACTATGTTATCTCCTCTAGAAGCGGCTCTCTCCAGCTCTGTCAGGGCTGTGCTAACCTTAGCCTGATCTCTAGAGCTCTTGAGCTTCTTAAGCCTTGCTATCTGGTGGGCCCTCACCGAAGGTTCATCGATCTCTAGGAGGGGTATCTTGACCTCGTTCTCCAATATCTCGCCTTTGAAGGCATTAACCCCTACTATTATTCTCCTCATCTCCTCGATCTCTCTCTGTCTTCTATAGGCGCTCTCAGTAACCTCCCTCTGTGGATACCCCTTTTCAATAGCCTCCAGCATTCCACCCATGCTCTCAATCCTATCTATTATCTTCCAAGCTTCCTCCTCAACTTTATCTGTTAGCCACTCGATATAATAGGATCCAGCAAGAGGATCTACCGTGTCAGCTACACCACTCTCATAGGCTATGATCTGCTGGGTTCTGAGAGCAAGCTTCGCGGAGAACTCAGTGGGTAGGGCTAGAGCCTCGTCAAATGCATTAGTATGCAGGCTCTGAGTCCCCCCAAGAACCGCTGCGAGAGCCTGTAGCGTGACCCTTATAATGTTATTATAAGGCTCAACAGCTCTCAGCTCTACCCCGCTAGTCTGGGCATGGAATCTGAGCCACATGCTCCTAGCCTTCTTAGCCCCGAACCATTCCCTCATAATCTTTGCCCACATCCTCCTGGCAGCCCTGAACTTCGCAACATGCTCGAAGATGTTTATGCCAGCTACGAAGAAGAAGGAGAGCCTAGGGGCGAAACTATCAACGTCATATCCTCTCCTGATCATCTCCCTCACATATTCAATACCATCAGCTAGCGTGAAGGCTAGCTCCTGAACAGGTGTGGCGCCAGCTTCGTATATATGGTAACCAGATATGCTTATAGGATTCCACTTCGGGATATTCCTTATACTCCACTCTATAACATCAACACCTATCTTGAGCGCAGGTCTCGGCGGGAATACATAGGTCTTCTGCCCTATGAACTCCTTGAGCTGGTCATTCTGGGTAGTTCCCCCAATCATATGATCTGGAACACCGCGGCTTCTAGCAACAGCTACATAGAAGCTTAGCATCACAGGGGCAGGGGGGTTTATGGTCATGTTGGTCGTGATCTTACTCATATCTATATCCTTAAAGAGGATATCCATATCCCATAGAGAGGCCACCGATACACCCTCTACACCGACTTCGCCAACAGCTAGAGGATGATCCGGATCGAGACCCTGAAGGGTTACCTCATCAAAAGCTATTGAGAGACCTGTTTCACCATGTTCCACTAGATATTTAAGCCTCTTATTAGTATCCTCAGGCGTGCTAAACCCTGAGAACTCTCTTATCGTCCATACCCTCCCCCTATACATATTATAGTGTATACCCCTCGTAAAGGGATACTGCCCAGGCAATCCAATCTTATCGAAATAGCTTGTAGAGGCTATATCGAGAGGCGTATATACGGTTTTGATCTCTATGCCTGAGTCTGTTAAGAACCTCTCAAGCCTATCCTTATACCCAGCCCCGATCATCTCGTCCTGCCATTCCTTCAAAGTCCTCGCAAGTGCCTGTATAAAATCCTCTGAATAATCACCCAAGTTTTTCCCTTAATATATATAGTCTACGGCTAAAAATATAGCATAGCCATGTAGAGCCGGATCTTCAAGACCCTCTAATTATAATGATTCCATTCTTCTAGAAACTGCGAGTTGATTCTTTATATATGACCCCTTACGCTCTAAAGGGCGGGGTTTCGAATCTCTGGGTCTTGGGTGTTAGCCCTCTGATCGGGGTTTAATGGTTTGACACCGCTATGTGTTACGTGGTAGCTTTCTATCTTCCCTGTTATATTTATTTTGTATCCTAGTCTTCTTGCTACGTTTGGTGCAGCATAGATATCTACATTGATCTTCTTCCTAGTCTTTCTACACACATATAACACTCTATATATCCTTCCGTTCTTATGCTTTGCCGGCATATTGAGCATTCCTTGCTAGTGTAATCCTCTGGTATGAGCTCAACCTCTATACCGTACTCTATGTATAGATTTTTTAACTTCTCTATTATATAGATCATCAGCTAGAAACCTGATCGATATTATGTATAAATACCTGAGCCTCTCATCCCTAGTGTATATCGCTTCAAGGCGCCTCTCGCGATATTCTACCCATTTTGGGAGCTCAGCCTTCCTAGGCAGATCTCTTACAGCCTAGTATGTCTAGATCTCCCTCTTCCACCAGTAATACTCAGACTTGATAGACCCGCCTTTGACAAGCATGGCTGATCCATCTGTGATTACCACAGCAAATAGGTTGTTAAGATCCATGTCCATGAATGCCTGCTTATCGCCAATAGGATCCCTCTGCTTAATACTCCTAGGATTTACAATCTTACCCTTATAGTTAGGCTTAACATAGCCCCTCTTGTTAGACTTAGGCGGCTCCTCACCAACCTCTACTGGTATGTGTGCTTGCCACCTACCAGCATCATATATTATTTCAAGTTCCCTGCCTACCCTCCCACCTAATCCTGCCAGCATACCTTTACCAGATAACCCGCTTGTCCCCCGATGGTTGTTGATTATCACTGATATTCTTTTGTTTGGTGTTGCTGTGCTTCTTGATCCACAGGGTTTTGATCCTGTGGCATCGAGGGACTTCTACCTCCCCCAAAGAGATCTTAGGATCTCTATGGGTTCATAGGCGGCTGTGGAGCCCAGCGACACTGTGCTCCCATCTAGGATTGGAACCCCGAAGCCCTTCTGGGCATTGCCCTCATACAAGGCTTCGGTCTCGGGAGCTCTAAGCATCATCGCTTCCCGAGGTCTCTGCACACCATGATCTAGCAGAGATATCATCTCATCATCAAAATAGATAGGGATTTGGATGCTTATAAGCTTAAGCCTAGGCAACAAACGAATATAAAAGCATTCCCACTACCATGAAAAAGGATACAGCCCGACCACCTCTAGGCATATAGTGCGGCTAGGAAGTTTAAAACCCTAATGCTCCAAAACCATACCACGTCTTGAAAAGCGAGGTTTGCTAAGCTTTAACGTCATAGATCCTAAGAACTTATTTCCGATTCTGGTACAATGTTTAGAAGTTCTAAAAAGATCTAGAGCCTATATGATCTAACGCTGGTTTGAAAAGAAAACTAGGATCACATGGTCTCGTACCTTTTTTTCATGAGAATCGCGTCCTCCTCTATATTGGGGGACTCTGATATGACTACCCCCTTTACTTTGAAGTCTTTGAGAGCCTTTAGAATCTCTGTGTAATTGAGATCGGACTCTTCGAGATTTAAATGCTTGATCTCGCCTCTGTTACCATATTCTATCCCTGATATGTGTATGTGCATCGAATCCAGGGCTTCCCTTCCTAGCCTTTGCTCTATTTTTCTAAGTACATCCGCTATCTCCTCATAAGTGTTATACTTGCCAAGGGATCTGGCATGTAGATGGGCAAAGTCTATTGCCGGGAGGACCATTTCTAGCTCCTCAGATAGGGAGATCACCTCCTCTAGCTCCCCAAACTCTGCCAAGCCGCCCATAGTCTCTGGTCTGATCCATATTTCTATCCCTTCGTCCCTTAGCCTCTTAACGACATATCTAAGGGCGTCTCTAACCCTGTTATATGTGTTCTGGGGGGTTTCTCCGCCATAGTATGCTGGGTGAAATACGACTGAGAAAGCCCCTGCCTCACTACCGATCCTAGCTGAGTCGAGAAGCCTCTCTATGCTGGCCATCAGCTTAGCCTGATCGCGGGAGTTTAGGTTTATATAGTAAGGGGCGTGGGCTGTGAGTACAACGCCGAGTTCACTAGCTATGGCCCTGATCTCCGATGCCGATGCCCTACTCATCCTAACTCCCCTCACGAATTCAAGTTCCATCGCATCTAGACCCAGCTCCTTAACCCTTTTAACCCCGTCGGCAGATGTTTTCTTAGGGGTTGATAGAGGTATTCCTGCGGTTCCGAAGTGAAGCTTGCTAATCACCTTCATGTTCTAGAACCTCTGTTTCTTCTCTTAAGAGGTTTAAAAGGGCTCTTCTAAGTCTCTCAGGGCTTCTAAAGATTGAGTGATCCTCCGAGAGATCTAGAACCTTTCTCGAACCATCGGCCCCTACCCTCACATAGATCAGCTTAGGCGATTCAGATACTCTGAAATCACTAAAAAGCTTCAAAGCCGCTGGATCCTTACATTTGGACACGAACCAGTCGCACACGACCCTTACAATGAGGATTCTTTTTAAGAAGACATTAAGATCCTCAAGCACAGAGCTGAAAAGAGGGTAAAACCTTCTGCAATGAGGGCACCGGTTATTGTGGAAATAGACCAAGTAGGAGCCGGAGGCTCTGAACAGCTCTCCATAGATCGTTATCCTTTCAAATATGCCGTCTCTCCAGATATAAACACCGTTCTCAAACACATTGCCATCTTCTCTACTGAGAAAACCTTTGAATAGTTTTCTCAAAATTATCACGGGTCTCCACATACTTCTCCTCTCAATATAATTGAGGCAAAATAAATATATCGCGGATCTCCGTTTCTGGATACATGGTAATATATATGAAGATAAAAGCTCTATCTTCTAACCGAATATCTAGATGAGCCGGTTTTCCATCCGCGTTCACGGAAATAATATCCGCTGCATATATCTATTTCGGGAGCGATGCTGGGATGGTCATGGAGTATGAGGCAAAATTCAGGGTTGACGATCATGAGAGTATAGAGAGGTCTTTAAAATCCCTTGGAGCTGTGTATGAGGAGGAGGTTTATGAGGAGGATCACTATATAGATCTATATCCCTGCGTTAAGCTTAGAGAAAGGGATGAGGCCCTCAGAATAAGGATCTCCGAAGGCAGTAGGAGCAGAAGGGGGGAGATCACTTACAAGGGACCAAAGATCAGGAAGGATCTCAAAGTCAGGGACGAGATAACAGTCGATGTAAGTGAGCCTAGAGAGCTACTAGAGATCTTTAGAAGGCTTGGTTTCAAGAGCCATGTGATTAAGAAGAGAAGGAAGATCTATAGGATGGGGATCTATAGGATCTTCCTAGACGAAGTAGAATCTGTTGGAAAGTTCGTAGAGATAGAGGTTGACGGCGTCAGCTCTCCAGAGGAGTTTCTGGAAAAGATTAAGAGGCTGAAGAACCTAGTAGGTATCTCTGGAGACCAGGTGGTTAAGTCATATCTAGAGCTGTGGCTGGAGGGGAGAGAAGGTGGCAAGGAAGCCTAGCGGGTATATAACCATAACAACAGACTATGGACTGAAGGACCCATACGTGGGGATACTCAAAGGAGTGATCAGGAGTATAGCCCCAACATCATACATTATAGACCTTGTTCACGAGGTAGAACCCTTTGATATAGCTGGTGCATCATATATAATAGCGTCATCATATAAGGAGTTCCCAGAGGGGACAGTACATCTAGTTATTGTAGATCCCGGGGTAGGCTCTTCTAGAAGACCTATAGCGATAGTGGGAAAGAGATATTACTTTGTAGGCCCAGATAATGGGGTGCTCATCCCAGCGGCTGAGAGAGATGGTATTGAGGCTGTGATCAGCTTAGACAATCCCGAATATCATAAAAAACCTAGGTCCCATACATTCCATGGAAGAGATATATTTGCACCAGCCGCAGCATATATAGCTAGCGGCGTGATGCCTGAGAGGCTTGGAACTCCTATAAGGTCTGAGGAGCTTGTGAGACCTCCCATCGAGTTCATATGTATAAAGTCTAGAAGATCTGTGAGGACAAAGATCATACATATAGATAGGTTTGGTAATGCGATAACAAGCTGTACCCATGAGGATTTCGAGATTGGGGCCGGTATAGATATTGGGGATAGGGTCTTGATAAGGGCAAGGCATGGGGAGAGCTACAGGGCAGTCTATAGGGAGAGCTTCAGCCTCGTAAGGCCTGGGGAGATGGTTGTCTATAGAGGGAGCCTTGGGTATATAGAGATAGGGATCTACATGGGCTCGCTATCAAGGGCAACAGGGCTCAAGAGAGGAGACGAGATCTCGATAGAGGTGATAGAATAGTGGGGGATGAGATAAGATATAAGAGAGCGGTCTATCCAGGGAGGTTTCAGCCCTTCCACCTAGGTCATCTAGAGGTAGCTAGATGGGCTCTTGAGAGAGTTGAGGAGCTAATAATAGTTATTGGGACTGCACAGGAGAGCCACACAGTTGTGAATCCCTTCACCGCTGGGGAGAGGATGTATATGATCAGAGAGGCGCTGAGATGGGGGAAAATAGATCTTGGGAGGATATATATCATACCGGTTCCAGACATACTCATGAACTCTGTATGGCCACACTATCTAAGGCTCTTCACACCCCCATTTGAAGCTGCTATTTCTAGAAACCCCCTTGTTATAAGACTATTTCGAGAAGCTGGGTTCGAGGTTCTGATTCCCCCGGCATTTGGGAGAGAGATATATAGTTCCACAAGGATAAGAAGGATGATGATGAGCGGTGATGATAGGTGGAGAGAGCTCGTGCCACCTGTGATTGCAGAGATAATAGATTCCATAGACGGTGTTTCCAGAATTAGAAGTCTTCTAGGAGGAGACTAGGTTGATAGTTGTTGATGGAAGCTTTGGAGAGGGAGGAGGGCAGATACTCAGATACACGCTGGCCCTCGCATCTGTTCTTGGCAAGCCCGTGAGAATTATAAATATAAGGGCTAAGAGAGAGAACCCAGGGCTGCAAAGGCAACATCTAACGGTTGTAAGAGCATTAGCCGAGATCACTGGGGCCAAGGTTAAGGGGGCTGCTCTAGGCTCTACTGAGGTGGAGTTCGAGCCAAAGAGAATATCAGGCGGATCTTACTTCTTCGATATAGGAAGCGCTGGATCTATAACTCTTGTTCTCCAAAGCCTCTTGCTAGTAGCAGCATTCTCTGAGAAACCAATAGAGTTCAGACTGGTTGGCGGTACCGATGTGCCTTGGAGCCCTACATATGACTACTTTAAACATGTATTCCTCTACCACCTATCTAAAGTTGGCTATAATGTCGAGCTGGAATTAATTAGAAGGGGTCACTATCCTAGGGGAGGAGGTGAGGTAATAGCCAGAGTGAGAGATCCGCCGAAAGGATTCAAGCCTTTGAATCTTAGTGAAAGGGGAGGGATCATAGCTATAAGGGGTATAAGCCATGCTGTGAGATTACCAAGACATGTCGCCGAGAGACAGGCTAGGGCAGCTAGGGAGAAGCTCCTTGACATGGGGATAAAGGCTCCAATAGAGATAGAGATAGAGAGCTACCCACCCGATAGGGATCCACACATCGGCCAGGGATCAGGGATAGCTTTGTGGGCCGATACTAGTAACACGAGGATAGGAGCTGACAGCATAGGAGCTAGGGATAAGAGAGCTGAGGAGGTGGGGATCGAGGCTGCATTCAAGCTGGCAAACGACATACTAACAGGAGCATCACTAGACACCCACATGTCGGACATGATAATACCCTACTTAATACTATCAAAAGGATCTAGCGAAGTGACATGTGCCTCTCTAACTCTCCACGCATACACAGTAATAGAGATATCGAAGAAAATAGTAGAAGGAATTAACATAGAATATGATGGGAGCCTCAACAAACCATTCAGAATAAGAGTATCTCCAGCGTCTTACATTTAATAGTATTTCAATATCTATACTAGATCATCTTATCTAGGATCTCGGACCTCAGGAGCTCTGATCACTATACATCCTGAGAATATCCACTTACAAAGCATCTCATGGCATGAAACCCTCCACGCCCTTAAGGGGCGGGGTTTCGAATCTCTGGGTCTTGGGTGTTAGCCCTCTGGTGAGGGATTAATGGCTTTACACCGTTATGAGTTACCATGTAGCCCTCTATCTTCCTCGATATCCTTATCCTATGTCCTGCCTTCTCGCTATGTTCAGAGCAGCATTTATATCAGCATTGATCTTCTTCCCAGTCTTTCTACACACGTATAGCCCTCTATATATCCTCCCGTTCTTGTGTTTTGCTCCACATATCGAGCATTCTTTGCTTGTGTAGTCCTCTGGCACGAGCTCTACCTCTATACCATATTCCCTGAATATATCCACGATCCACAATACTATCATCCTATACCACCATATGTTTGTATTATACTCGTTGCCATTGTTCTGTGGAAGCATGATCGGGTATCCAATGTATAGCTTCCTAACTCCTCTACTATATAGCTCATCAGCATTATATAGAGATGCCTAAGCCTCTCATCCCTCTTATACATAGCATCTAGGTACTTCTCCTTCTCATAGTATTCTTTCCATGTTGAGAACCAGCATTCCTAAGAAGATCTCTTATAGCCTGGTATGTCAAGATCTCCTCTTCCACCAGTAGTACTCAGACTTGATGGATCCTCCTTTGATAAGCAAGGCTGATCCATCTGTGGTTACCACGGCGAATAGGTTGTTAAGACCCATGTTTATGAATGCCTCCCTATCGCCTATGGGATCTCTCTGCTTGATAGATCTAGGATTAACGATCCTACCCTTTCTATCTCTATATTTAGGCTTTACATAGCCCCTTGGATTCGATCTAGCAGGCTCAACACCAACCTCTATTGGCAGATAGGTGAACCACCTGCCATTAACATATACTATTTCAAGCCTGCCCTGCTTCCCTCCTACCTAATCCTACCAGCATACCTAGTCTTCAAACCAAAAATCTACCAATACAGGTAGCCCCTATTCTTATCAACAGGCTCCAAGTAGTATCCATCACTTCTAATGAATATGTGTATCTCTTTCTTTCCAGTAAGCCTGTCCTTCCAATAGCCTGATGGAGAAACTTTCTTGATATGCGGCAGTAGCCTACCCCGTTTCTTCTGATCCAGTAGCTCGAAGAATGCGTTCTAGGCCTCATCATTCTTCTGAATAACAGCTCGAGCATTAACGCCTAGAACCTCATTGTATTTATAGTAGCACTTGCTGTTAATTTCACAGTTCCTTTTCTTGTTAGCTCTCTATTGAAGAACGCCTGCCTCTTCTTATAATTAAGCTCATTCCATAGTCTAGTACATGTTAAACCGATACCCATTAGGCTTACATGCTCGCTCTCAGATGGCATTAGTCCTAGCCTAGCATCTCTCCGGTTCTTGCTCAGCCTCTTCTCGATCTCTTCTCTTAGTGCTTGGAAGGGGTCAGGGGGCTGCCTATCCGTGAGTAAGGAACGGGGAATCGTTCCCCCTGAGTTATCCTTCTAGGACGTTCACCCGCGGATGGAGACACCAAGACCCCTACAACAAAGGTTAGAGGTTTAGAAGCATAATGCTCCAAAGCCCTACCCCGCCTTAAAAGGCGAGGTTTGCTAAGCTTTAATATTAAACACAGGGTTCGGGTTTCATTGGGCTTGATATCTTTGACCAAGCTCTCTCCCTTTAGCTTCATTACATCGGGTAGGGCTTTCATCGCCTCGTCGTATTATCTACATCCACCCGCTTTGGGCGACCCCAGTCTACAGTTTTACTCTTATAGATTCCTCAAGATCATTGGTGTGGGGAAACCCCGCACCCTGGTTCTCCCTTACCTCTCGGATCCGTATAAGCCTCGCTCGGGTCTCTATCCTCACACGAATTGTGAGTCTCTTATAGAGAATTTTCTACCAAACCCTGTAAATCTATATGAAACTTAATACGGTCTCAGGACGGCTTTCACGGTAAGAGCCTTGTTCAACGTTGACCTGTCATAGAGACCTGAAAACAAAATAAGCCCTATGTATTTCCTTACAGCGATGAACCAAGGGGCGATGAAAAGCCCTGTATGAGGTCTCTGTTTAGAAGGGCTTCGGAAACCCAGGGGTGGATAGGGAGCTGTGCAGCTGGGGCCCAATAGCTATCAGCAAGCTCGGTAGGGCTGAACTCTTTTTCATGATAGTAGAAATCTTTTTATATATGTTCATTATTAATTAATGGTTAGAGTAGAGGTTTAAGGATAATGGCTGGGAGGAGGAAAAAGAGCGGTAAGAAGTGGATGTGGGTTGCAAAGCCAGGAGATAAGATAGTTGTTAGTAGAACCGCTGTT
>JAVVGE010000005.1:0-41131 GCA_032249255.1 Desulfurococcales archaeon
GCATATGTTGATGGCAGGGTTTTTGAGAGAGATGTTGTGGGGGCTATAAACATCGAGTTAAAGTACCTCTCCTCAGGTGGGAGGCCCGTGGCGTTTGGCTCGACGGGCACCCATGTAGTGTGGGTGAAACCGATGAACCCACACTGGGGTGCAGCCCGCTAATAGAAATACAAGTATTTGGAAACACTATTAAATACCGTTAACAGGGAAATGCTTTTCAACTGTAATCATAGTTATTATCTTCTTTCACAATGATCTTGTCAAGCTCTAGGATTTACCTAAACTTCTATACTTCTTATCGTAGATTCTTTATAGCTGGTGATCATGAAGAGATAAAGGGGATTATAGCTTTATTAAGGAATATCTACCTAAATCTACAGGGAGTTGTATGCCCACTCGCCACATATATAGGGATGATTCATATGTCAAGGAGTTTAAATCTAGAATTATATCTATAACTGATAAAGGCGTGATCCTAGATCAAACAGCTTTCCATCCCGAGAGTGGCGGTGTTGCAACAGATACAGGGTATCTAGAGGCTGGTGGAAGGAGGTACAGAGTTTTAAGGGCTATTCATGATAGGGAGTCTGATGAGGTATATCATGTTCTAGAAAGCTATGAGGGTCTCTCACCTGGTCAGGAGGTTTTTGGGGCTATAGACTGGGAGAGGAGGTATAGGCTTATGAGGCTACACACAGCTGCCCACATAATATCGGCTATAATGTATAGAGACCATGGCGCCCTCATAACAGGGGGGCAGGTGGAGCCCGAATATGCTAGAGATGACTTCTCAATTGAGAGATTCGATAGACAGATATTTGATGATGTAATTAGAAAGGCTAATGAAGTTGTTAGATCCGGGCTTGAGCTTAAAATATACTATATGCCTAGGGAGGAGGCGCTTAGAATACCAGGGATAACTAAGCTAGCTGAGAAGATGCCCCCCAGCTACAGGGTCCTCAGGATAGTGGAGATACCAGGGGTAGATATACAGGCTGATGGAGGACCACACGTTAGGAATACCAGAGAGATTGGGGAGATAAGGCTCCTAAAAGTGGAAAACAGGGGGAGGAATAAGAAGAGGATCTACTACACAGTTGATTAGAAACTCTATATAGACGCTCTCTAATACCGGTTATTAGTTATTTACGTCTAATTAGTTTTAGGACTTCATCAGCGTTTCTAGCATTCCTAGCTAGAATCAATACGTGTCTCTCGAACTCTATGATCTCTATAGACCCCTTTCTATAGATAGTATAGTCTCTACCCTTTTTGACATCCCAATCACTTAGATCCAAGTTTTTTAATAGCGTAGGAGACACGACATATACTCCGGGGGTTCCGCATACCTCAGAGATCTCCCTCTCCTCTAGCTTCCTATCCATTAGCTCAAACCTCTTAAGCGAGCATACGGGGCACCTAGGATCCCTCTTAACTTTCAGAGCGGTTATTTCGAGTGTTGATGCGTCTATATAGTATAGGGTGCTATCTATGCTTTTCCTAAGCAGTATTTTAATAGCTATTGATGACGCAATTGCCGAGATCATGGTAACAGCTACGATGTGCGTACCAATAACGTCACAACCTCTATTCATGTTAATATAGTCCCTAACTACACATCTCAAACATGCTGTTTCACCCGGTATTACCGGAAGAACCATACCATATACCCCCTCAACCCCCACATAGATATATGGCTTTCCATGCATAATCGAGGCTTCGTTTAGGAGGAGCTTTGTCTCTAGATTATCTAGAGCATCGATTACAAGGTCCACGTCCCTTATAATCTCGGAGATGTTGCTACTATCTATATTAAGGATCAATGGCTCAACAGCTATGTGGGGTGATATCCTGGATAGCTTATCAGCTACAGCTAACGATTTAGGCCTTCTCTCTAAATAGTCGCTATATTCTAGAAGATGGCATCTAGGGATATTGGATAGATCCACTATATCTCTATCAACAATCCTCAAGAAACCTACACCCGCTCTCGCAAGCATTTCCGCAATGGTAGAACCGGTTGCTCCCGCACCTATGATAGCTACTCTAGAATTTCTTAGGATGGCCTGTCCCTTTACTCCTATCCCACTCACTAGGATCTGTCTCGAATACATCTCTATATACTGACCCTCCAATACATGCCCTAAGAGTAGAGTAGATAGCGGTGATAAATATACAGATATTTGGGGGATAGCTCTGCCTCTCTACAGCGATGATTTCTGGCAAGGCTGTGTTGTTATAGAATCTATATTATGCATCGAACTAGGGGCTAGTGGGTATAGCTACTGCTCACCCCTAGGGCTCAGGAGAGAAGGCCCGTATCTCGTTGTTAGGGTCTATGAGGATAGTCTCATGAAAAGAATCATTGATAATATTGATAACGGTGAGCTATATATATGCAGAGACCCCTTTATAATATATAGAGCTCTTTCGGAGCATATCATTAGTAGCAGCGATAAAGCCCATTGGCAAAGCTGTGGCGTTATTGCAGAGGTACATATAAATCTTCTCAAGTTCGGTGAAGGCTATAGCGAGTACCTAGTAGATGTGGTTTCTTACCTGAGGGTAGAGCCCAGCAATCCCAGCCTGGTTGCTAGGATATGTAGATCGGAGAACATGTTTGTGGAATCAATGATAATGAGCACAAGGGTTAGTCTCATAGCTAGCGGTCCTTCGAAAAGTGTTGATGATTTCTGCACACAGTATAGATATGTAATTAACAACGCAGGAAGGCTCTCTACTAGATCTGAGATCCAGGCAGCCTTAGCTAAGCTGGTTAGGGGTGCATGTATCTAGGGGGTCGAGATGCATAGCGAGGAAAGGTCTATTATAATGATCAGGGGTGAAGAGGCTCTTAAAAAGGTCTATGAGGGGGGTGAATATAGAGATTATCGATATATGGTGCTTATAGCACCCATATCGAGGACCTACCTGCTATATGGCGATATCTTGGAGGAGATTAGACTATCTAGAGAACTGTTGGTGATCCCTTCGTCATACGACGATGTCGCTATATATGTCAACATGAGGAGGGAGGGATATAGAATATGCTCTAGAAAAGTAGCATATGGAGATATTAATATCATATGCCTAGAAAGGGGGGAGAAGCCTTGGGGATGGGTTTCTGTAGATCAAGGGGGGAGCTATAGGCTCATATTCTCAGAGGATCTTGATCCTATAGACATCGAAACCCTCTATAGGGATTTGGAGATACTGGGTTATAATTCAATATATATATCCTATGGTATAGCGCAGCCCCCTGGCATCATGATAAGGAGGCGGATCTCTATCAGGCTTAACCCTTTTAGAGACTCAATCATAAAGATGATCACTAATAGAGCACTATATATAGAGATGGAGTTTTTGGTAAATAGTACTATATATAGAGCATCTCTAACATATTAACCGTGCAAGCTGATCTCCACGTTTTCCTCTAGCTATACTCACCATGTAGCCTGCCATCGGTATTATAATACCTATGATAATATACCCCATAAATATTAGATATGGTGGGGCGTTTTTAGTAAGATATAGAATTAATATCGATGTTATCCCTACTATAGATATTAAAACCAATCTATCCATCCCTCGCCAGCTTAGATGCGGTGCTCGACTCATATATATAGGTGTATGTATCGATAGCCCTAGGGATATACCGGCTATTTTTAATAGCGTTGCGTCCCTAGATATATAAAAATAGCTTGTTATAGAAAATATGCATACTAGGGGTGAAATTAGATATATATAGGGACTTCCTTGGCTAGATAGCCTTGGTACTAGAGAGGCTAGAACGCCTATAGCCGAGCCTATCAATGCTCCCCCAATAACATCTCTAGGATAATGGGCATTTAGAGCTAGCCTTGAGAGAGATATTAAAATAATTATTATAATGCCTAGAACAGCTATCGATCTCCTCTTGGCTAGGATCGTGAGAGAGACCCAGAATGCAGAGCTGACCTGGGCATGTCCACTAGGGAATCCATAGCCTTCCTCAGGGAATATAGGATTCGGTGGCCTCGGCAGCATGAAGAGCTCCTTCAGGTCTATCACTAGAGCACCTGCAATAAGAACCGCTATAGCTGTTACAAAACCTTGCCACGGAGAGGACAAGTAATAGATTATAATTGAAAATGCCAAGTATATAATCTCATCCCCTAGATTAGTGATCCCATACCAGATCTCTATTGAAGCAGAGGGAGAAAGCATCGAAGCCAGCGTCACAGCCATAACCAGGGCTATGGATAAGGCATATATCCCTAGATCTATGGCCCTATTCAATCTAACAACCATGAGCAAATACATCCTAAATAGATATAAATTTTTCCCCAATAGACATAAACTTGCCCAAAACCTCTTGTAATTGGCCTAACCATATCATAGGGCTTACATTTTTCGATACTAGGCCCTTCTCCGATTTATAGCTGTGAGGTAATTCACGCAAGATAGTACATATGTATTACATCTTTCGCAGTGTCTTAGCCTAGATATTGGGGGCTCTGTGTTTTCTGTTTGCGTGGGTAGATATTTATTGGGTCAAGGTCTTGTCACATTTCTATAGCTCGTTTAATAGGGAGTCGCTCAGGGTTGTTGTTGAGGGGAGTCTAGCTGAAAAGATCTATGCGGCGAGAGCTATGATAGGTAGATTTGTTGGTGCTAAGATCTTGTGTGAGGATCCTCTTATTATTGAGATAGATAGACCAGCTTATGTTGAAGAGATCGAAGAACTTATTAAATCGCTTGGGATTAGAGCTAGCATGTCTATGCATAAGAAAGCCTCATATAGATGCTTAAATGGAATAGGAAATGATGAGAAAGCCCATGATCCGGGGATGAGGCGATCTATATCGAGAGAGTTCTGGAATAAGCTCATAGGAAAGGGCAGGGGTTTTATGATGCATATGTATTCGAACCCTTTTATCAGGGTTGTTTCCGCAGCTATACCGTCTGCTATATCCACGATAGGCAGGTTTATTAATGACTCTAACATGATGATCGTGGGAGCTGCTATTAGCGGCGGTATCTTTGCAATCCAAAACATCGGTATTAAGAAACTGAAAAGGCATCAAGAGTAGATCTTTACAACTGAAAGCCTCGCCCCTTCAGGGCGGGGATGTTTTTATTAGCTTCCAGGTATTTATTTTTGAAGGGGCTCTATGGCCTCTGGCAGTGAGGGTTTGCTAACCATCTCGATCGGGGTGATGGTTAGTCCCGAGCCTGGGCCATAGAGCTCCTCAAGAGATACAATGTTGCTCTTAACTACACTATAAACAGGATCCTGAGCCTAAACCTGAGGAGCATTGGGAGGGTTCACAACGCTCTATACGGAGAGCTGAGGGGGTTCGGCCTCCCATCCAGGGTTGCTGTTGACTGCTATAGGGATGCTCTTGCTAATGCTAATGCCTGGAGGAATAATCCTAGGGGGGTAGGAGGCCTAGGGTTAGGAAGCTGAGCATACTTCTGCATCAAGGCTCGGGATACAGGGTTAAAGAAGGATATGTGGAGATCATAGGCGGGGTTAGGCTGAGGATCATTGGCTGGGATAGGAGATACGATGACTATGAGAATGGAGAGGCTAGGCTAGTCTATAGAGAGGGTAAGATGATGCTTTGGATATCAAGGAAGATAGGCCAGAGCCTTACCAGCCTAGGGATATTATAGCCGTAGATATTAATGAGAGGAAGATTGTGTATGGAGATCACGTGATCAATGGGGAGAGAGACACCAAGATTGATAAAGCCCATAGATGGAAACTCCTTGCGGAGAACCTCCAGAAGAGATACTCATCAACTAGATATCCTGCATGGAGGAGGAGAAGGGGGATCCTGAACAGGGTTAGATCTTATCATAGGAAGGCTAGGAACATATTGGAGGACTGGGCTAGGAAATCAGCCTTGGAGATCTTGGGGCTAGCTTTAAGACTTCAATACGCAGTCGCTAGAGAGGATCTCACGGGGCTAATAAACTCCCTGAGGAGGATCAAGAGCAAGGATCACAGGACAAAACTGATCATAATGGGGTATTCAAGGCTTGGGGAGTGGATAGACTGGCAGGCTATGAAGCGCGGAACACCACTAGCAATAGTAGATCCTAGGGGGACATCCTCAGAATGCCCAAAATGCGATGCAGAGATGATTGAAAATGGATATAGAAGGCTTAGATGCCCAAGATGCGGCTTCGAAGCAGATAGAGATGTTGTTGGAAAACTCAACATAAGGAAGAGGGCTTTGAAAAAGCTAAAGATCAAAGTAATTCCTGGGGGATCTCTGACCACCCCCAACTGCCCCCCAAATGACAGATGTAAACCCGAACAGATGGGGGGAACAATGAATCGCCCAAAGGGAACCCTCGCCCTTTAGGGCGGGGAGGAGGTCAGATCCTCTGTACTATTCTTTCTATCCCTCTCTTCATAGAGACTTCTTTCAATGTGGAAAGACTTTTAGGATTCACTAATAGCCTTTTCTCGACAGATGGTGGTTCTACATGCTGCCTGCGCATTCAGATCTATTCTTCTTGGTAACAGATCTCGTGGCATGAATTATATAATCTATAAATGAGGGTCTCGCCTTTACAAGCTCCTGAGGCCCTCTTCTAACCCCTTCCAAAACATCCTCGACCCTTAGATCGCTTATCTCGAGTATATTGTGTGAAACGCCTACGAAACCGCTTACATGGGCATCGCTGTTCGAGAGACCACTTATTTTAAGCTCTTTCCATGCCTTCTCCGCCTTTCTATTCGACATCGGGTCTGATAATGCGTTAAAAACCTCTATCGCGTCTAGCTTAAGACTATATATAGCTTTTCCAAGCCCAAGTCTTCTCATATCAAAGGGGTGTGGAGCATAGGAGATGCATCCCTCCTCTCTAGAAAGATCTATTATCTCGCTAGGCGTTCTCCCTACAGCCCTTTCTATCCTTGCTGAGGGCTTCTCGCAGAGCACTATTAAATCCCCGGAGCTTGTTTTCAACTCAATGCCTGGAACTATTACTAGGCTAGCTCCTATTTTCTCAACCGCTTCTAGAGCTATCCTATAGCCCGAGAAAGTGTTGTGATCGGTCACAGCTATCGCTCTAAGGCCTCTTATCAAGGATATCCTCACTATTTCATGGCCGTCCATGGAGCCGTCGCTACATATACTATGTATTTGAAGATCTGCCCTTATTCTCATATTTTACACCGCTATTGATGTGGAGGCCCCTCTAGGGTCTGGGGCGAATTCTGTATAGCCTTTAGATCTATTTCTCCTAGCAGCATTAACAATACCTGTAGAGCCGTATGGAGGCGCTTTAACAACCTCTATATCATTCCCCAGGCTTATCTCGCCCAGCCTATTTTCGATAATCACTCTAGATGCTTTTGAGAGATCCGTGTAGATGAATCTGGGTGCGTCAAGGGACTCGCCTAGGCCCATTCCATATATAAATATATTCTCATATATCCTCGTATGGATCTGGGGCCTGTAATCGCCGCCTGCACAGCCGATCATATATATTGAGTTATCGCTATGACTATCTACCATAAGGATCGATAAGGTATGGAGCGGTCTCTTCCTCGGGAGAGGCGAGTTGGGGAGCGACTTATCATGTGCAAAGCCCCGCCCCCTATTCTGTATAACAGCTCCTTTAGCAACAAGCCCTGATCCGAACGGGTAATAGAGACTCTGGATAAACCCTACAAGGTTCTCTCCATCATCAACTACGAAGAATGTTGTGTCTCCCTCTCCTATTCCATGCTTAGGTGTGATAGGAGTAGTTATTGATCTATATGTAATATAGCTTGATATATCTATCTCCATATAATCTGGATCTCCTAGATGCTTATTTCTAAAACCGTAGATCGTGGCTACAGGATCTCTCCACATCCTGATCCTATTGGGATCTGCGAAGCCATATTTATCCAGCCCAAGTTCATATATAGCCGATATCATCTGGAGAGTTAAAACCCCCTGGGAATTAGGTGGGAGTTCATATAGAACCCTGGATCCTAGATCTAGCTTTAAAGCCCTAACTTCCTCGCCCTCATGATCCATGAGATCCTCGAGCGATATTCCCACCCCCTGATCCTCAAGCTCTTCAACAAGCTCCTCAGCCAATCCACCATAGTAGAGCTCATCCCAACCCCTGCTAGATATCCTTCTAAGAGAATTGGCGAGATCACGATTCCTTATATAGCTACCAATACCAACATCCCCATATAGTTTCCTCCACCTCTCGTAATTAGATAGCTCTTCTCGATATCTCATAACGGCGTTGGCGAGCATCCTATCCGCATAGTAGCCGTTTTCAGCCAGAGATATAGCTGGTCTCAAAAGATCTTTAAGATCTTTGCTACAGTAATGCTCATAGATATATCCCCACATCTCAACCAAACCAGGAACCGTTACTGTGAGAGGACCTCTAACAGGCTTTCTACTTATATACTCATCAGGATCGAATCCTGACGGAGATCTACCAGATCCATTATATACTATCACCTCATCATCTCTCAACGCCAGAAGGAACCCGTCTCCTCCTATCCCGCCTGAAAAAGGATGCACAACTGCTAATACAGAGCTGACAGCTATTGCAGCATCAAAGGCGTTTCCACCATTTCTAAGAACCTCGAAACCTACCTCGACAGCCAGGGGATGATCTGCAGAGACGCCTTTTCTCCCAAAGGTAGTTTTATCCATAACTCCTCGTAGAGAAATGAGTATGGAGATTATTATTCTAAACGCCTAATAATAAGCTGGTGGTTCCCATATTTAGTGGTGGGTATCTGCATCTTCTAAGTTCTAATAATTCCCCAGCCCCTTACAGATGTTTCATCATTGCCTAGGTATGCTTCAGCATTAGGAGATGCGGGCACATGCCTGCTAAGCTCACTAGCACCTAACTAAGAGCAGTCTATAAGAAGATACTTACCAGCATTTGCTTAACATTCTTTCAAATACCTTCTATCCTAGAGGGCTGAGCTTTCAATAAGAAGTTAGCCTTAGCCCTTAGAACGGGATTAGCGAGAGGAGAAGCCTTGTCCCTTGGGCTGTAGCCTTTTTCATGATAGTAGAAATCTTTTTATATTCTTTCATTATTAATTAATGGTTGGAGTGGAGGTTTAGGAACAAAGAGAGGTCCATGGATAATGGCTAAGGGAAAGAAAAAGAGCGATGAGAAGTGGATGTGGGTTGCAAAGCCAGGAGATAGGATCTTTGTTAGTAGGACTGCTGTTATACCCTCAAAGCAGCTATCTAGGAGAGAATTCAGGGCATTGGAAGAGATCCTTAACATATATAGCAAGATGCTTGAAAAACGTATTACCCCACACATCCAGGAATATTATTGAGAATTGCTATAGGCTTAAGAATAAGAAGTACCGAGAGCTGAGGAATATGTATCCCAACATACCATCCCACTATGTTCACGGAGTATGCCAGGATGCTGTTGAAAGGGTATCCTCTCTAAGGAGGAACAAGGCTAGGCAATATGCTGAAGAGATCTTCAATGAGCTTGTTAAGCATCTAGGTCTAGGGAAAAAGGATCTTAGGGGCAGGAGGCTCAGGAGACATCTCTGGAGGAGATCTTGGGAGATCGCTCGGCACCAGGTAGAACTTGAGATGATAGAAGGAATACTAGGCCTAGGATCAATAGTGTTGTCCTATGGCTAGTTGATAACCACATATGGAAACCAATAAACCCAACTAAGATCAATATAAATGGTTTTGAGAGCATTTTCTTCACAAGCATCGCCATTCATACCCATAGGGGCTGGGTGCACCTAGATCTAGAGCCCTCTAAGGAGTTCTACAAGCTACTGGCTAGAGGCTTTAAGCCGAAATCCCACACAAAGATCAAGCTTGATAGGAAGAATAGGAAGGCGATATTCCACATATCCCTTGAGAAAGAGGTCAAGATCTATAGGCCAGAGAATATTATTAAGCCTGTTGATGTTAATGAGAACTCTGTAGCAACTCTCTACGAGGCATTCGCAGCAATCCTCGAAACAGATCTTGCTAAGACGACACTGGGCTATAGCTATAGGAAGGAGAGCATCCAGAGGAGAAATGGATCCTATAGCAGAGAGACTAGAAAGGCTATGGAAAAGCTTAAGGAGAGCGAGAAGAAGAGGGATTATAGGTGGAAGACAGCAAGCCTTATAGTAAGGGAAGCCATGAGGATGAGAGGAGTAATAGTTATTGAGAGAATCTCAGGGGAAGATATAAGGGTTATGATCGCTAGGTATAGGAACAAGCAATTAAGGCATAGGATATATCAGAGTGCTTTGAAGGGAGAGCTGAACGCGATAATAGATAAGGCAAGGGAATATGGTATACCGGTGCTCATGGTTGATCCCAGGAATACATCTAAGATATGCCCGATACACAAGGCTGTAATAGAGTATGGGGAGGATAGAATAGGGATATGTAGCAAGGGGGCGAGAGGTGGCATAGGGAGGTAGTCGCATTGATCAATATTTATCTTAAAGCCTTCGAAGCACTGCATGAGGGCATTGCCCAGAAGGGCTTCGGGGTTCCAAGCATAGATGGGAGCCCGGTGCCGCTGGGCTCAACAGCCACCAGCGAGCCCATAGAGATCCCAAGATCTCTTTGGGGGAGGTGGAAGTTCCCCGATGCCACAGGGCTAAAAACCCTGTGGATCAAGAAGCAAAGCAATCCAAAACAAATGAATATTAGTGATAATCAATGATCATCGGAGAACAAGCGGTAGAGTATTTGTAGGCATATTGATATATATGTGATATGCCCTGAGGGCTTAGAGGCCGGCGTCTTGGATAGGCAGCCAACTAGGCGCCTCCATGTCCCTGAAAGGCTCAGAGATTACTAATAGCACGATGATCATGAAGAAAGGCAGTAACCTCAGTATTGAAAAATATCTATCGTGGATTTAAAGGAGAGTCGTTATTTGCCTCTTCTGCTGGGGATTTTCTTTTTCTTCTTAGAAGTATTTACCTTTATGGGGATTGCTGAAGCTATCATTATTATTAGGGTTGCTGCCGATAGTGTCAAGAATATCTGGGGGTTATCGTGTGGCTTTATCACTAGGTAGCCGTTATTTAGCCATAGTCTGAGTGTATATGCGTCTCTATAGAATAGAATGCTATAATTAAGAAGATCCTGTCTCTCTAAGCTGTAAACGCATTTAGATCCATACTGTATCCTGCATGGCCCTAGATCTATTACCTCTCTTGAGTTGTTAATATATATAATCTTGATCAGAGGGTTTAGGGAATCTATGTCGCCTTCTATCTCCAGCCTCATATCTGAGAATATATTTACCGAGACTAGAGCGCTATATAGGCCTGTCTGGACTATTAGCTCTGTAGATCTATCGACGACTCCTACTAACATCTCTCTTCTCAGATATTCATCGTATAGATATATATTCCAGGGGCCGTCACCAGTTAGATTGATCATGGCGTGCGCCCCGCTAGGCCTGGTCTCAGAGCCAGGGTCATATCTCAACCCGCTAATTAACACTTTGCTTCCGCTCGCTATCATCTCAATCGAGATGTTAGAGCCTTTTTCTAGGGGATAGGCAGGGTTATAGTATATCCTCTCGATCGATATGTTCATTCTCTTCGTAATAGCTATGCTATATCTCGGAGGCTCTATATATCCAACTGGTATCTCTACGTTAGCTAGATATATCACCAGAGTAGCGATAAGAAATACCGATGATACAAGACCTATCTTTCTCTTCACTCGATCCCCGCTTGTCTTGAAAACCTTTTTTGGCATGAAGTAGATTCCCTAGACCCTTCTTCTCAGCCTCGGATTAACTATTTCATCAAGAGCCAGTCCAAGTAATGCGAATCCAAGGGCTATGGTTGTTACCCCAGCTACGGGGGGTAGTATCCACCACCAAGCACCGCTGGTAATAGCTCCTCCGAACCATGCTTCATTAAGCATTTTACCCCATGACGGGAAGCCAGGGTCTCCAAATCCTAGTAGCTGTATAGCTACCTCAGTGAATATAGCTGACGGTACGTCCAATACTATCGCGTATACGATCAGTGGTGTGAGGTGGGGTATTATGTGTTTCGCTATGATTCTCCTTGTGCTTGATCCCAGGGCCTGGGCAGCTTCTACATATGGCTCGTTTCTAAGAGCTAGCGACCACGATCTAACAATTCTGGCGGTTCCAGGCCATGAAAGTAGCACTATTATTGCGAATATCGCATATATGCTTCTCCCAAATGTTATCCCTACTGCGAGTATTAGGGGTAATGCTGGTAAGAAGAACACGACATCTGTTAAGAATGTTAGGGCATGATCTACTCTTTTCCCCCCATGATACCCTGCCAAAACACCGACTAGAAGGCCGATGAGAACTATTGCTGAGGCCACACCAAAGCCAAATATTATAGCAGATCTCGATCCATATATAAATTGTGTCCACACATCATTGCCCAGATAGTTAGTCCCGAGCACCCCGAATGCTAGTCCGTATATCTTAACATAGATTGGGGGGATAGTTATTTGCAATCCTTGGGAATCGCATCTCATGATAAAATCGTTGGGATTACAGTAGTAAGACGCATTGATCCTGATCGCGATCCTTGTGTTCTCAGCTAATAATAGCTCGTCAACAGGGTTAACGAAATCCGGTAACTTGTACTCTTGCTTTGAATTATATATATAGTATGGCAATCTTATGCTTTGACTACTTACTGCCTTCATCTCCTTAGAATATCCGTATAGAGATACGATCTTAAAGCCTGTTTCGTCATAGAATGCATAGTATCCCATAGGAACGTTTACAACTATATCGCCCTGCCTTATCGTCTTATTGCTTCCCAACAGATCTAGGTTTACTATATACATCTTGATATCGTACCAAGCAGTCTTGTTATCAATGGTGGATACATTAAGCGAATATGTTACTAGCATCGATTTAGCCGGCTTATAGGAATATAGAAATGGCTGATCGCTTTCTATACTGACATTGGCAGCACCCAGCCCCATAAATTTAATGACTAGATTACCCCCCTCGTATGATATATTTACAAATACATTGCCTATCTTGCTCTCACCCACGACCTTCCATGATGAGAAGTTGAGTTCCACGTTTCTAGGGGTCTTTGGATCTACTATCGATGCATACCACTCAGGCATAGCTAGGTTATCCGCTAACCCTGAACCCGTTATCGGGTCGTATTTAGTGATAAGGGGGCCTATTATACCTAGAATTACGTAGAAGAGTACGAGAGCCAAGCCCGCGAAACCCTTCTTACTAGATAGTATTGGTGCGAAGATCTCTCTTAGACCTCTGAACCTAGCCGGGGCAGGAGCTTCTGCTGCCACCTTGATCACCTCCTCTCCTCAAACCTAACCCTAGGATCTAGAATCGCTATCAGCATATCTGCTATGAATAGCGATATAACAAGTAGTAGTGAGCCTATAACCAAGAAAGCAGTGATCACAGTGTAATCATAGTTGTTAAACGCTTGGTAAGAGTAATAAGCCACGCCGGGCCACGATGCAAGGATCTCCAGTATTATAGATCCACCGAATATCCCTGGTAGTGCATATGCAAGCCTAGTTATTATCGGGGGTCTTAGATTAGGCGTTATCTCTCTCTTTATAACATCGCTCTCAGGTATACCCTTCGCCTTAGCTGTGAACACATAGTCCCTGCCGAGCTCGGATACCATCAGCTGTCTAAAGAAGTATGACCAGGATCCGAAGAACGCCATTAGAGTAGACAGATATAGGGGGGAGAGATACCATAGCCAATATCTAATGGAATCCCAATTAATCTCAGATATTGATGGCGTCTTAACAGGTAAGGGAAATATCGTGACTCCCCACGATACCTTTGGAACATATGCTAGGAAATAGTATACGAGTATCGCTATTATCCACGAGGGTAGTATGAATGACACTATACTAGCCATTGTTATCAATGTATCGACAAACCTACCTCTATACTTGGCTGATAAAACACCTACATAGTATCCAAAGATTATTGGGACAATAGTAGCGAACACATAGAGAGCCAACGTATATGGGAGCCTAATTAGTATCTCATCGGCAACAGGCCTGTTAGAATAGATCGATACTCCAAAATTTAGCGTGAAAACGTTCTTGAGGTATATGAGAAATTGGTGTGGAAGAACCGGGAGATCCAGACCAAATGTCTTGGCGGTCTGCTCGATCCACCCGCTGAATCTGGGATCCTCCTGGGTCCTTCTTAAGGCAGCTAGAACAGGATCTTGCAACTGACTGGGTAGAAAAGGATTACCACCAAAGAGTACTATTGGTATGACTCGGAGAAGTATAAAAAATAGTGTAATTGATACGATAAAAACTGAGAGCATTGATATCCCCCTAGATATTACATAAGATGCAAGCCCCATGGCAGAGGCACCTCTAACAATCTAATAGGAGAAGGAGTAAAGTATATATTTGGAGAAACGTTTTACGAGGCCTTATGGAGAAAAAAGTATTTGTTAGCACTCTACCCCCTCCTGAGAACGATCCCTACACCAGCTACTATAAGTGCTAATATCGCCAAGGCTATTGCTGCATAGCTATAGCTGATCTCGGGCGTTGCGGCCTCAACTCTCGGACTCTCGATCTTTGGCTGTGTTGCTGCCGCTGTCGGCGATCCAGCTGGTGGTGGTGATGATATTGCTATCGTGACCTCTCCAACCCTGATCTCTATAGGCCTAGCCTCAGGCGACGGGCCTGGGGCAGGTGTTGGGGCTGCTGCAACGACCCTGAACTCCTGCCTAGCAGTTCCAACAGCTTTCCAGAGCATTACTGGCATGGATGCTTCGATTGTGAGGACATATGATCCTTCTCTTAGGGCTGGTATTGTAGCCTCGTATAATCCGCCTCCAATGCTTCTCAGGGGTATTTCTAGGCTCAGGGGACCGCTTATCCTCGCTGTAGCCGTTATTGCCGGTGATACCGATCCAGTGGGGTCTAGAGCCCTGACCCTCAGGGTGATGGGCTGCCCAGCGATAATCTGCGATGGTAGGCCTTCTATGCTGACTCTAGGCATTCTTTCAGGGGCTCTATATACATACTCAGGATACCATACTAGCTCTGCATACGCGATCTCCCTCTTGATTAGCACGAATGGACCGCTACCAACCATAGTGGTTAGCCCAGGTATCGTTGGGTGGGGCTGTAGGCTCACATCATCAAGCGGGTTCTGAAGCTTTCCATATATATGCCTCGGCAATGGTCTGTACTCTGTGAACGTGTATAGATCCGGCCAGCCATATATAGTTAGGTAGAACTCTATAGTTCTATCATCAACAACATTGATCCTCTTAATAGCATCTATATAAGGCCCATAATCCCTTCTAGTCTTCAACTCCATACCAAACTTCCTCACAGTGAACTCATAATCATAAGCCGTTATGGGTACACCATCGTGCCATCTAATCCCATCCCTCAGAGCAATTGTGATCTTAGTTAGGTTCTGCCCGTCCTCAACTATCTTCTCAACCTTATAGCTCTCGAATAGCACCGGTATCCTCGGCTCAGCATATATATCTTCTGGCCTAAAAACATATCCATAGGTATATACCCTGAATATAGCATCAGCCTCCGTTGCCCACAGATATACCGTCGGGTTTAGAGTTGTTATATCAACTGTGAAGTGATACCTAAGCGTCCCTCCAAATGGCCTGTCTTTGAACCTCACTGTGTTCCACCAGAAGTAACTAAAGCCTACAGGATCCTTTAGAGGAGGTGCATAGTTTAGAAGGAGCGAGTCTCTATCTATAACACCATTAAGAGCTGTTATACCAACCCCTGTGTAGACCGGGATCCAGGGTATTATATCAGTCAATATTTCCTGGGCTTTCCAGGCGTATTGAAGCGCCTCGTCAATGGTCTCGGAATAGTAGAACTTATCTAGGAGATCGTCTAGAGTCGCATTACTAACTTTCCACTCGTTCCAACCTCCAGGCCTGATCTCTCTACTATGCCAGAAGTAGTACATAAAGAGTGGGAATCTGCCGAACAACCAGCCGATGACCCAAGCCTGTGCAGTTCCAGCAGAGGTTCTTGCATCAAGCTCTCTACTGCTTACAGGGGTTATCTTTACCCTCACACCAACGCTCTCAAGCTGCTGCTTCCAGTACTGGGCCTCCCACCAATAGACAGGACTTGTGGCCTCAGGGAGCGATAGTATCTCTATCTCAACAGGCTTCATCCCTTCCCTAGGATCGCACCAGAAGCTGGGGTTGTCGGGGCACGGCTGGAATATGCTTGCTAGCAGTTCCCTAGCCTTCTTAGGATCGTATGGATATAGCTTATCGAAATCCGTGTTGGGATTAACCCACTTACCATATGTTGGCGGAACTATCGTCGGATTCTTAACAGCTATACCTTGTAAGGGTGATTTGGATATTATTTCATCTCTATTTGTGAGATGCGCTATGGCTTTCCTAACCTCCGGGTACTTCACAGGCCATAGTTGGACGTTAAAGTGCAGAGATCCTAGTGCGTTGATCCCTACTGTGAATATTATATGCGCATCAGGCCTTTCCTTCCTAACCCTATCCAGGTCTCTGGGTAGTACTCCCACTAAGTCGAACTCGTTTGCTAGGAAGGCTAGTAGTCTCACGCTATAGTCTCTCTGGACGGGCATGGTTATTCTATCTATATATGGTCCGATCCTAGGGTCTTTTTGTTGCTGTGCTTTTACTGTTATCATTAGTGGTGTTACCATACTTATGAGAATGGCCGTTGCCAATATTAACGAAAGCATCTTACTATAGGCTGGTTTCACCACTTTTTATCCCTCTCTCTATATACTAACTAGGTTAATAAGCTATTCTATATAAATATGTTATTACAAAAAACTTTTAATATATATAATAAAAATTATTTATATTGCGTGTAACGATCTACTTTCTTCTAACAAAGGCTAGTATAACGAATCCTGCTAGCATCACCACAGCTAGCACTACTAGCGCTAGCTGAATCGTAGATAGTGCTGAGCTGAAGGAGTCCAGTCTTGACTTAAGATCTCTACTCATATTTGCAAGCCCTGCGTTCATGGACTGTGCAAGGGCATCGATCTTCTTGTTTGTATCCACTATGCTTCTGTCCAGGGTGGATAGATATGTATTAATAGTACTGCTGTAGTTTGCCAGTGCTTGCGCAACACTTCTTATTGAAGCCTCGTTACTTCTTATAGCATTTGCAGCCGACTCTACAGATCTCTCTAATGCCGATATCCTCGCACTAGCAGCTGATATATTGGCCTCAATACTCAGAAGCCTTCTATCGAGTGCCATGCTAGACTCTCTCTGCCTGTTTACAAATATCGCTATCGCCTGGGAAGCTGCGCCTGTGCTCTCACGTATCACGGTCTCATACATGCCCATAGCCCTGGAAACCTCTCCCTCGCTGTAGAGAAGCGTGTCAGCCCTGTTAAACATATCGCTTAGATTAGCTAATAAAGATCTGATCTCTGGTATCGGCGCACCGCCTATCGCCTCGAGGAGGGATAGCGTTGTTCTAGCATTATCAAGCCTTAGTAGAGCCTCTATCCTCGTTCTCTCTACGACTGTATGGTCTAGAATTGTTATCGCAAACCTATATGTATAGGACGGGCTATAAGTAGTATTACCTACCCTGGCAACCAGTGAGATGGATATCAATAGCTCTCCCCTACCAGCAATTGCTCCGAAGGGTACATGGATCCTTGCGATCAAAAGGTTACTTATAGTATAGGTAATATTACCCACAGTCTTAGTCACAGGCGATACAGGCACCACCCACGCTAGGGGGGTCGTTGTAGTAATCCCCGCAGATAGATTCGCTACACCGCTCAGCGATACTATAGACCCCCCTGGGGGTATATACACATATGCTGTAACCTCCACCCATTGATAGCCTCTATACACAGTGGTCTTATCAAGATCCACGGCTACAACACTTGGAACCTCTTGCGCCTTAGCAACATTAATCATGGTGGCTAGAGACATAACAACTATAGCTATGACGGTATATGCTAACACTCTGTATATCATATGAATGCACCAGAAAATAATAATTATCGGAGTATATAAGTATTCTGAAACTTTAGAAATAGTATCACGTAGTAAGAATAAGGTCAATTAGAATCTATAGCAATATCCTTCAACTCTATAGCCTTTTAATTCTATAGTAGCTCGTCTTTTCCACATTGAAGCCTCTAATGCTACTCCCAAGTAGGGGTTATCACCTTATTCGATTGATCATCAGCTCGGGCTTTCACCTCAGTGCGATAAGAAGCTTCGTTCTTTAGGGTAGAGAACTTCAACCTAGTATATCTTTTCACCATGTAGTGCTTAGTATAATGTGTAGACGATCTAGCAAACAAAGAGACCTACCCTCCGATATTGGTGACAAAGGCCTGGATAGTGAGATAGTGACTATATACCCGTGAGTCAGAAAGATAATGCAAGCCCCAGAGGAACAAAATCCTCGCCCCTTATGGGCAGGGAACAGTCAGGGGAACTATAAATATTTCGCTCTAGATAGATAGTACTCGCGCTTCCGCTTGTCCCTTGATGGTTATTGATATTGTTGGTATTCTTTCGTTTTGGTTTTTCTGTGATTCTTGATCCGCAGGGTTTTGATCCCTGTGACCATCGAGGGACCTCAACCCCCACAGAGACCTAGGGATCTCTATGGGCTCACCGGCTTCACCCGAGCTTCACAGGCTCTGTCGAGCCTTGAGCCATGAGTCTTCCATCTGGGATCTCTAGAGCTTTAATGTTTATCGCTTCCTGAGAGCTACTCACACTAAGATCTAGCCAGATCATCGCCGTAGTGAAACAGCTTTTATAGGAGTTGATAATATATCTTTTATTTGGAGTGAAGATGCTATGTTGAGATCATAAGAAGATGTTGAGAGTACAGGGAGACTCGTTGAAGATCCTTGAGCCTGTGAGAGCGTATAGCGTGCCTATTAGGGATAGGAGGGCCTCGGAGCTTGTGACATGGTATGTTGAGGCTCCCCAGAGGGCAGTTGATATGATCTGGGATAGTATTGAGTGGGGATACCGCTTCGCAGTGCTTGTTAGGAGGGGTGGAAATCTGATCACTATTATGGGTTTGAAGATGATGATCCCAATAATTCCGTAAGATAGGGCTTTCAAGAAAAGGCTTAGAGGAGAGTTTATGAAGGATAATCCTTACGCTGCGCACTGGGTAGACTCTGTTATTAGGAAAGCTCACTCGCTTATGGAGGTTGGGGGAAGAGGTATCTAGGGGAAGGGTAAGAAAAGTTAAGCCAAGATCGGGGGAGGTTCGCTAAATGCAAGACTACACTCATGAAGGTCGATTATGAGGCTAAAGCTATTAGGATAACTCTGAGGCAAGGGGAATATCTCTATGTATCGTGGAGATCAACATGGCTTGAGAAAAGGGTGAGGGGATGAGATGTTGGTGAGGATATAATCAAGGATGATAGGGTTATTATTCCATTCAAGAGCTCTGAGGAGATCGAGGTTAGAAGGGTTATCGGCTGGGATAGCAACGAGCTATCCCTAGACGGCTACGAGCCGTCTATAGGCTTTATCCACATCGATCTAAGGCCTCTCCAGAGCATAAAAATCGTGTATGAGAGAAAGAAGGCTACTGCACAGAGTAAGGGTAAGAAGGATCTTTATGAGAAGTATGTGGCTAGGGAGAGGAATAGGGAAAAAGACTTCGTGAATAAGCTGGTAGCCGGCTTGAGGATCCATTCCAGAACATTATTCATTTTTTCGAGGATCTTGATAAGGAGGATCTCGTGTCTAGGAAGAGGGCTAAGAATAGGAGGAAGAGAAATACTAGAACACCATGGAAAAGAATACATAGAAGAGTGTCAGAAGTAGCTTTACAGCTCATGTGGATCCGAGGAACACCTCTAGAGAATGCCCCAGATGTGAATTAAAAATGAACAGACATAAGGTGGCATTGATAAATATTAGAAGAAGATACTTGAAGGGGGCTGGGATGCGGGGATTTCACCTCTGCAATGAATCGGAGATCTCTATGATGGTGGAGCTGTGGGTTGGGGTCACCCCGAGCGGGTGGAGCCCAGTGATATGGATCCTGATGGAAAGGGGTCCTGGGGGCTGTGAAGTCAAGGGAAGAGGGCTTGATCAAAGATGCCAAGCCCTATGAAGCCCGAACCCCTTTATAGGAGTGGGGAGACATGCTTTATCCTTTTGATCGGTGGCATCGGTATCTACTATAGGAGTGAGTAGAGATGTTAAGGAGATTAGTAATAGCCTCCGTAATTCTATTGATAGTTTCTCTCGCATTGATACCTATTTCCTATACTCCGGCCAGGGTCTCTAAGAGTGTGGATATGCTTATCAAGTTAGATAGTAATGTAACCGGGTATTTGGGGGATTTCATTGGTTTGGAGGGGGGTGTTATATATATAGAAGATCTTGAGTTATATGGAAATCTCAGCTGTTACAGAGGGATAGTCATGAGGATCTACTATGCTAGGAGTAGCTCTTCAATATATCTAAATCCTGGAGATTCCCAGAAACTGCCTCTAAACGATACAGGCATATATATAAGCTTGGAGAGCGCTCCAACATGCTTCCTTAGAATATGGGGGACTATAATATATAATGTATATAGATACCTATGGATATCCGCAGTATCATTCATACTGGGGCTCGCAGGAGGCATAATATTGCTCAGAGCACTTGCTATAGATCTATCGCGCAGAGCTAGCACGAGATCTTAGTCTTGCCGTTTCTTCTTATTGTTTCCTCAGGGGTGTGGACCCATAACCTGCTAGACCCGCCCACACCCAATATCAATAGTAATTATTCAAAGAAATTATAGGATCTTGCTCGATATCCTCTTGAACGCCTCCCCGCCCTGAAGGGCAAGGCTTGCCCTCTATTTAATGTCAGGGATCTAAGGAGATGGTAATGCTAGTAATAGTTTCCTCTTTGTCTGATCAGGGATCTTAATGATCCTACCGTTTCTTACCAGCTTTGCCACTTCCTTTCTTAAGCATCTTCCATCCATATACATGCCTCTTCTTTCTAGTTCGTCTCTTAGCTCGTCATAGCTTGTTCCCGATCTCTTACTTATTATTAATATGATCTGCTGCTCTAGATCTCTATATAGTTTGTAGTATTCCTCGCACTTCGAGGAGCTCAATCCTCCTCTCCTCTCTTGTTTCTGAATCGCTCTATATAATCTTCAGGCGGGGGCTCTGTTTCAAATAGCTCTCTTCTCCTGGCCTCTAGCAGTTCTTCTTCCTTCCCCACTATCTGAGCGTATGTAATGATCTCTACACCCCTGGCCAAGGCCCTCGAGAATATCTCTGAGAGGCTATTCCTCCAATCTATACTCCTTAGCGTATGGTGTGTTATCACAAGCTCTCTTGGAGAGGCTCTATCTATGATCTTTAGGAGCCCCTTTATCCCCGCTTCTATATCGCCTTGCGAGAACACTTGGGAGAGATATAGGGGAGGTCCTCCAATAACTAAGATCGAGGGTTTCATACTAATCACGTGGGAGACCGCCTTCTCCGAGATAGGTCCCTGCACGTCCGGCATGAAAGTGAGTCTCTGATCCCCATCGTCAACGGTTATAGAGATAACCTTCCCAGTTCTAGATCCCTCGGGGCCATGGGGAAGGGCTTCTGAGACACTTATCAATGTAGATCCGATCTCGGATGTTATCCCGTCTGCCTCTATGATCTTGTTAGCAATGCCTTTGATAGCCCTTATAAGTCCATAGTACCTCATCTTCTGGCTATAGTTTAGATCTCTTGGGGATTTTATAAGGACTACTTTACCTTTGTAAATGTCTATATACGTGTCCTTCTTAGTCCCCATATATATACTCTCATAGGGTACTGTAAAGTGATCTCTATGATAGTGACTAATAAATATATAGGTAGCCCTGGATACATAGCCACTCATAACAACCCTGAGCTCCTCAACCCTCCTAAGCTCTCTGGGATGTGGCGGCAACCCATATCTCCTCGGTGCAAGGCTTATCCCGGGATCCAATAAGATCTTGAGATCCCCGGTCTCAACATACATAGCAACAGACCTCACACCCAGGCTCTCCTCAGCTATTGGAATTATCTTCATATCATCATCTACATAATAACTATTTTAGAGAGATATATTTGGGATGAGGCCCTCGATCTCTGAGATGTGATGAAGGCGGGTTTTCCTGATGATCTAGATTTGCCTAAGGGGCTAGAGCAAAAAGAGGTTTATCAACAGTACCTTAAATAGTATTACTTAATCATATATAATACTCTATTTAAGAAAATCTAAGGGAGAGACTTGGGCGAGGGTGAAGATGTAAAGGAGGGGAGATCTATGAGATCAGCACCCCTTCTAATGATTCTCGGTCTAGTACTTTTAATAACTCCTTTCATAATAGCTATTATATTCTTTTTCACCTCTGAGCCAATAACTCCAAGACAAGGCGGAACCCTTAGTGATGCCCTCGTAGAAGCTAGTTTCAACCTCATATTCCTGGCATCCAGGCTGGCATTTCTCGGAATAGCTGTGTGGGTAGGATCTATAGTGCTTAGGAACGCTGTGGAGCTTTTGAGGGGCCGCGGTTGAGGATCTTCTTAAACATCGTTCTATTACTCTCTGTCTCCGGTATCTCCCTCACAGGATTAGCTCCCTTGATAGTGCTTTTTGTGGAGCTTATGGAGGATCCCTATGTGATTGGAGCTACATGCAGCATTCAACAGCAGGGTGTTGGCACCATTAGTGTTGAGGCATGGTATAGAGGGTCTCTCCAGATTACAGATGTTAATATCTCGATCGGGTATGGTGGGAAGCTGTTTAAGTGGAAGAGCCAGGATCTCCTAGATAGACATAGGAACGCCTCGTTGACTATAGATATACCGGGAGGCAATTTAGATCCAAAGAGGGCTCAGATCAACGTAACAGCAAAGCTAGGAGGTCTCTACACAATCCAAATAGCTGTGAGAGGCTGTTAAAGGATTACCAATATTTAAATATCTCTGGTTATCTATAAATACTATGAATACTTGGTGTAACATGGAGAGGAAATGCAAGGCTTAAGCATATAAGCATCCAATCTCTAACCATACTTGATGATGAGGCGATACCCCTATGTGCTTTGCATATAGATATCCTCGGAGAGCGATGATGCTTGAGCTCTCCTCAGATGGGAGCCCCACGGCGTTAAGGGTGATCTACTATAGAATTGAAAGTAGAATTGAAAGTAGAATTAAAAGGTGGGCAGCATGGGTAGAAAGTGGGATATAGTATCTGGAGCTCTGATAGGTTTTATCTACTACCTCATATATGTTGTGGTAATACCTCAGATCCACATGATGTTGGGAGCGAGTAGTATAGAGAGGGGGGTATATATAGATATACCGCTAATAGGTTTCTTCCTGGGCCTCGGTATTCTTGCCAGCATGACTAGAGGCACTATATTCAGCTTTATACTTAGCGCTTTGATAAAGATCCTGGGCCTTATATCGTATCTCTACCTAGTTCACGATAAACCGATAGTTGTAAAAGCTGAGGTCGGCGTCTATGGCATGGCAATAGCTATATCGCCAGAGCCCATGATCTATGTTGTCTCGATATGGACACTAGCAACGATTTTAATAGACATACTAGCCATTATAGAGAGATTAAGACCCTCGATCCCCGGGACACTAGCATATCTCAGAGAAGCCCTAGGATAAAGGGCTAGAATCCGTAGAAATGCGGATCATATATGCTCTAAGGATCCCCCTCAACATCATAGCTAAGGATCTCCGGAGCCTCAGCAATGAATCCACATGCTACAAATAATCACTAGCCCACTATTCGCTCTAAGAAGAGCCCTCTGCTGCAATAACGAAGTTCTACGAACCTTAAAACATCTCGGCCCGCGAACCAGTAGTGTGAATACTATTTAAAGCTAGAACAGGCAATTTTTGATTAAGGTTAAGAGGGCTAAGTGCCCCACATACTTTAGTTTCCCAGAAACAGGATCTATCTCAAGGCCAAGTGTTTCAAGTGCCGTAACACCTAGTACCTGTGCATCGCCACCCTCAGCAAAGACAACCTCAACATCACCCTCGTAATCCTCATATCTAATCGTTGCCACCCCAACCTCCCTAGTAATAACCCTTCCATCGATAGTCCTGAACAGCCTCACTCTCCTAGGTTTTATACCGATTTCCTTAAGCACATCCTTACTAATCCAGGTAAGTATCGAGCCGGTATCAGCAATAAGCTCAACTTCTCTAGCAGCACCTACCTCAGGATTCCTAATAACGACCCTCACTCTTGTTAACCCCATACGATCACCTAATTATAATCCAATAAAGAATTAACCAGAGAACTTTTAATTCTTCAAGACACCACAAAGCTATACATGCCCGGGAATTTAAGACCCACGAACCCAGCTTCACATACCGGAAATATATGTGTTAAGTTTCTAGAGAGGCTATAAACCAGTAACATTCCTCACGAATACTATCCCAAGACATTTCCTAGATTAGCATAAAAACTGAGAATAGTGGCTCAATTCATACTAAATAAAGCCTCGATTTTCCTCATCCACTACTAAAAGCTTTCTTCTATACTCAGTAATGATCTTTAAAAGAAGCACTTATTTACCAGCCATACTACCTCATGCACCATATTTGCAGCCGAAAGCCTATTCCTCTGGAACGGAAGAGGGTAATGGGGCTTAACCAAGATCTTAATTAAAAACTCTATAATAGAGGAACACGCATTAGCCTCTGGAAATGACCCCTCCCCGCCCTGAAGGGCGGGGTTTCTATGCTGGGGTCTCGGGTGTTAGCCCTCTGGCGAGGGATTAATGGTTTAATACCATTGTGCGTTACCAAGTAGCTCTCTATCTTCTTCGTTATCTTTATTCTGTGTCCCAGCCTTCTCGCTATGTTCAGCGCTGCATTAATATCTGCATTGATCTTTTTCCCTGTCTTCTTGCATATATACAGCCCTCTATATTTTCTTCCGTTTTTATGCCTGATTCCACATATTGAGCATCTCTGGCTAGTGTAGTCCTCAGGGACTATCTCCACGTCTATGCCGTACTCTCTGAATATATCCACTATCCAAAGAACTATCTTCCTGAACCACCATATGTTTGTATTATACTCATTGCCATTGTTCTGCGTTAGCATTATTGGGTATCCTATGTATAGCTTCCTAACACCTCTTCTATATAGCTCATCAGCTAGGAATCTAATTGCTGTTATGTAGAGATGCCTAAGCATCTCATCCCTCTTATACATAGCATCTAGGTATTTCTCGTGGTAGTAGATCCATGTCGATATGCCAAGCCTCCTCAGCACATCCCTTACAGATTGATAAGTAGCTATCTCCCTCTTCCACCAGTAGTACTCGGATTTGATTGTTCCTCCTTTGATAAGCATCGCTGACCTATCCGAGATTACTACAGCGAATAGGTTGTTAAGACCCATATCCATGAATGCCTCCTTATCACCTATGGGATCCCCCTGCCTAATACTCCTCGGATTTACGATCCTTCTCTTTTTCTTTTTCCTCTCCTCCTCATCATCGTGTATGGGCTTTACATAGCCCTTTTTATTTGATTTTGGTGGATCTACACCAACCTCTATTGGTACAAGGGCAAACCATCTACCATTAACGTATATGATCTCAAGCCTTCCTTGTTTTCCTTCCCACCTGATCCTGCCAGCATATCTTATCCTCAAACCGAAATCTACTAGAACAAGGTAGCCTTCACCCTCGTTTATAGGCTCTAGGTAGTATCTATCGCTTCTAATTAATATGTGTATCTCTTTCTTTCCAGTAAGCCTGTCTTTCCAATATCCTGGTGGAGAGACCTTCTTGATATGCGGAGGTAGCCTACCCCGATTCCTTAGATCTAGTAGCTCGAAGAAAGCGTTCCAAGCCTCATCATTCTTATTAACAACCTGGCCAGCATTAACACCGAGAACCCCCTTATACTTATGATAATATCTCCTGTTAATCTCATCCCTCTTCCCAGGCGATAGCTCTCCATTGAAGAATGCCTGCCTCTTCTCATAGCTAAGCTCATTCCGCAGCCTAGCACACGCCAATCCTATATCGAATAGCGTTTCTTCCTCATACCTATTGGGGAATAGTGCTACTCTATTGGTTCTCCGCCTGCTCCTCTTCCTCCTCTCTATCTCTTTTCTGAATGCTTGGAGGGGGTCGGGGTCTCTAGTGGGCACGCCTCGGGGATTCCCCCCGCCGGACATCTTACTAGCATATTTGCCCACCAAGACCCGACCCCCACTAAATAACACGATGAAAACCCTATAAAAACATACCCCGCCCTAAAGGACGAGGCTTGCCCTGTTGTCAATCTAACATCAAAAGAGAACCCTCCTCAATCCCCAGAGCCTCTCGAACACTCTTAGGCAGAACAATGATACCCTTCCTATGAACCTTAATAACTTCTCGATACATAATCCAAACCCAATTAACATAAAGTTACCTCGATCTCCATAATCTTATATAATCTTACCTCCATATTTTTACTTAGGGTTAAAATGTCTAGATCTTGGGATCTTGGTTTGGACTATAGGCAGGTCTATAGGATGATCTTGGCTAAGGTTAAGGAGCATATTAGCAGGAGGGCTTTCGCATCATACTGCTATGCCTGCGTTCTTTTGATCCAGCTTAGGAACGGATCCAGGGTCAGCGAGGCTGTCAATGCAGCTATAAAGTTCGCAGATCAGAGGTCTAGTGAGGTCTATGTTAGGGTGAGGAAGAGGAGGGATTGCTATGAGAGGCTGATGGTATTGCCTAAGGAGCTGAAGATCCAGGATATATCAATCTGCAGAGAAATACTATCGAGGGGAAACGCAGCCCTAAGGGTTAAGGTCTATGCTAAGAAGGTGCTGGGGATAAACACTCATAGTTTGAGATACGCTAGGATAACCCACATGCTGAGAAACAACATAAGCCCATCGATAGTGGCAAAGATCACAGGGCACAAGAAGCTAGACTATATATTGACATACACGCAGATCAAAACAGCTGAGGAGGCTCTGAGGAATATAAGGTGACAAAACCAGCTGACCTCCTCCCCGCCCAGAGGGAACCCTCGCCCTCTAAGATATAGCCAGAAAGCTAATAAGCATTAAAAGGCGAGGCTTTCAGGTTGTAAAAGATCTTATACGGAATTAAAAAGGGTCACGAGCTATCTACAGTACTTCTGATAGTTCCCAGAGCTAGGAGGAGGTTGGATAAGATATGCTAAGATAGTCTCTTAAGATCTTCTAGGACTCTTGAGTAGATTTGATCCGCTTTTTCCAATAGGTTCTCGTATACCGCTTCTGATATTGCTAGCTCCCCAAACCTTGATTGTATGAATCTAGCGACCTCTCTAGACATGGCCTTTATCATTAGTCTCCATGCTATCTTCCTCACATATTTAGGCATCAAAAGATTGCTTCTTTTAATATACCTCTCAACGGGTCTTTTGCTAATCCTTAGCCCTGCGTGTTGCTTGAGAATCTCTAGGGTTTCTATGGAGAAGTATGCCCACTCACACGGCTTAACGCTCTCCCTAACACCTACGTAGTATCTGCAGAAGCCTCTATCCTCGAAGCACACTAGCCTCTTTGTCTCGATATCTAGCCCATTTATCTCAACAACCTCCCCTGTTAAATGTTCTGATGATGTGCATCGCGTGGGAAAGTCTTAAACCGCCCTCTAGCATGATTCTATAGAGTAGGTAGTAGATCCTGTGGCTCTTCCTCAATATTGATAGTGTTCCCGCAAGATCCTCAATGTTGATTGGATATGGTCTAACATCCATCCTATAGCTCCTGCTAGGCACAACCTCCATTATCCAGCCATATGTCTCTGGAGAGATCTTCCTAGTGTAGTATAGGTACTGGATATAGTGTCTGAAGACATTCCTGAGCCATTTGACTGGGTAGTTGATCACATAATCAATGAGATCCTGACTAAGTGTCTTACCCTCTAGATGCTTTTTGAATAGGTTTCTATAGTATTTCATGGTTTTCTCACTCCTGATCTTCATCCTCTTCTTCCTCTCCCTCAGGAATTCCTCGAAGCCATGATCCCATGTTAGCTTTATTGTTGTTGGCACTAGCCCAAGCATCTTCCTAAGATCCTCCCTAAAATGCTCCACCGCGAATCTTAGGATAGCCTGTTTAAGATACTCATCCTTAGATGCTAGTGCCACGGCCTGCAGGATTAATGAATAATCTATGGATCCATCACCCCTAACAATGCCAACAGCTCTGAGCCTATCAAAACCCTGGACAATTCTGTTGAACTCAGACTCATCTAAATAATACAAAGCTTTCCTAATAACATCATCTGGAACCCTCCTAAATCCGTGTAGATAGTTGAACAATGATCCTCTAGCAATCCCAAGGGCTTCCAAAGCCCCGCCATATCCTAGCTTATCCTTAACCCTTTTAACAATCTCCCTCCTAACATCATCGCTAAGGCCCTTAACATCGATCCTATAGATCCAACCATTACCAGTGAGCTCACCCATGAGTTCACAGCCCCCCAAGTAGGTCGTGAACTAAGAGGGTTAAATATAAAGATCCCGAGTAGGTGGCGGGCCCGCGGGGATTTGAACCCCGGACCTCCGGCTCCGCAGGCCAGCGCTCTATCCAGGCTGAGCTACGGGCCCCAATTATTATTATTTTATTTAAGAGAATAACCTTAACAGTTAATATAATGACTCTCTCCCCGCCTTGAAGGGTGAGGCTTGTCCTCTATTTAATATTATGTCAGAATAGTGGGTCGATATCTCGAAAGGTAGGTTTTCATTAGTGAGGAGGTGGGGCGATCCCTCTCTCCACTCTCTGAAGGAGGTTTCTACTTTATTTCTAAGGTGGTTTGTCGGATCTCTGTCTGGACGTTTTCCCTTATTTCTCAGGTTCCTATGTCTGGTGTATCATTTTCAGGGACCGGGGGCCGCGGTTCCGGTGGGATCGCTGGTTCCCTTCTCCATACCTGCCTCATCTTTCTTACGCCTTATCTCTTTGCAGCTTATAGATCTGGCTTTCTCTTATTCCTGCCTTAAAGATAAGGCTTTCAGTTGTAATGCTGTGCTGTAGATTTAAATAATTTTATTAAGAGATTCTGAAGATTAATAGTCATTGGTGGTTAGGGATAGGTATAGAGGGTTTCTGGGCTGCGTGGCTGATCTTCGCTTTATCTGTTCTTCTTATAGTTTCTAGAAGGATTGAGGAGTCTCTAGCTGGTTTGCTCGGCGTCTCTCTATTACTTTTAACTGGGCTTGCTGGTCTTGGTGAGGCTTTCGGCGTATTTGTTGATTGGAACATAATTTCTATTCTACTCGGTATGTGGATTATATCTTACCACTTAGTGAGATCCGGCTTTCCAGAACTAATTGTCTCGGGGGTTTCTAGATATATTAGAAGCTCTAGGGATATAGCCCTCCTCCTAGCATTCATAGCTGGTTTAATAAGCCTGGCTGTTGACAATGTTCTTGTGGTTATGCTTATAACCCCCCTAGCTGTCTCAATAGCTAGGGCCTACCGTGTTGACTCAGTTCCTATAGGGCTTCTAGCAGCTCTAACAGCTAACGCTACTGGCACAGCCCTGCTTCTAGGCGATCTACCTCCGCAGCTTCTTCACAGCATATTCAGGGCTGAGTTCGTTGACTTCATATATATGCATGGTAGACCCTCTAGCTTCCCTATATTGATAATATCTATACTGGCAACTCTATATATATCTGCCAGGATTCTTATCCCAGCGAGATCTTTTGAGATCTCTCAACCAGTTGAGCTTAAGGGAGATAATGCCTCGATCTATAGGGGCTATCTATATCTATCCATATCCATGTTCTCAATAGCTATAGTTCTCATGAGCCTCAGAAGGGAGATAAGCATCGCCCTGGGCAGGGAGATACCGCTAGGGGTTTTTCCTCTGAGTGTTGCCATAATAGGATCTATAGTAGCTGACAAGATTCACCGCTCAGAGTTCAGAGAGGCTATTGAGAAGGGGATAGACTGGAGCGCAATTCTATTCTACATCACACTATTCATACTAGTAGGCTCGCTCGAAAAGTGGGGAGGCCTGGAGCCGATCTCTATGTGGCTTGCAAGCACACTGAGCAATCTCTTCACAGGCTATACAGCCATATACTGGATCTCAGCCCCAGTAGTAGCGTTCGTGGAGCACGACGCATATATACTCGTAATGCTTAAGAGCATAAAAGACGCCGAGATAGAGAATCCCTGGCCATTCGCGTGGGCCCTATTATGGTCAGGAACCCTGGGAAGCAACTATACAGCTGCAGGCGCACCAGCACTATATGTAGCCTTCAGAATACTCGAGAAGGAAACTGGGGCCAAGCTAAGGCCTAAAGAGATCTACAGAGTCACATCGCTCTATTCAACAATAAGCCTAGTAATTACGTATGCTATATCAATACCTATCTGGGGAATCTAGTCCGTCTATATATCAACATTATGCTGATAGAAAAGTTTGGCAAACCTCGCCTCTTAAGGCGGGATAGGCTTTGGGCATTACGCTTTTAAACTTCTAACCGTAGTTTGTTGTAGAGGTTAGGGCGCCCCCGACCTCTCCAAGCCCTAAGAGAAGAGATTGAGGAGAGGCTTAGTGAAAACTGGAGAGATGTTAGGCTGAGGCTACTGCCATCAGAGAGCGAGCATGAGGGTTTGATGGGTATTGGATTGACATGTGCTAGGTTTTTCAACGAGCTTAATTATGAGAAGGGCGGGTGTTCTTCAAAGGCGAGCTATCAAGAAAGAGTACTATGAGATAGATAAGAAGTACTACTACAAGTACAATGAAGTTCTAGGCGTTAATACTCAAGCAGTTATCCAGAAGAATGATGAGGCTTAGAGCACGTTCTTCAAACAACTGGATCTGAGGAAACAGGGTAGATTACCGCCCCACATTAGGAAGGTCTCTCCACCAGGCTATCGAAAGGACAGGCTCACAGGTAAAAAAGAAATACACATAAGAAGTAATAGATACTATCCAGAGCCTGTTGATGAGAATGGAGGGCTATCTAGTCCTCGAGGACTTCGATCTAAGAGTAGAATATGTTGGTAGGATTAGGTGGGATGGTAAGCAGAAGAGGCTTGAGATCATATATGAGGCTGGTAGGTGGCAAGCATACGTACCAATAGAGGTTGTTGAGAAGCCAGCTAGATCAAATAAGGAAGGCTATATAAAACCCATATACGATGATGCGAAGAAGAAAAAGAGGAGGATCATAAATCCGAGGAGTATTAGGCAGAGGAATCCTATTGATGATAAGGAGGCTTTCATAGACATAGGTCTTAACAGCCTATTCGCCATAGTAACCACAAATGGTTCTGCTTTGTTAGTTAAAGGTAGAACTATTAAGTCTGAGTATTATTGGTGGAAAAGGGAGATAGCTACATACTAAGCTATAAGAGATCTTCCTAGGAATGCTGGGTTCTCAACATGGAAAGAGTATCATGAGAGGTACCTTGAAGCAATGTATAAGAGGGATGAAAGGCTCAGACACCTCTATATGACATTGATCAGGTCTCTAGCGGACGAGCTATATAGAAAAGGAGTTAGGAAGCTATACATAGACTATCCATATATGCTCTCACAGGATAATGGCAATGAGTATAACACAAATATATGGTGGTTTAGAAAGATAGTTCTTTGGATCGTGGATATATTCATGGAATATGGCATAGAGGTTAAGTTCGTGCCAGAGGATCACGCTAGCAAAGAGTGCTCTATATACGGAATCAGACATAAAAACGGAAGGATATATAGAGGGCTGTATATGCAAGAAAACCGGGAAGAAGATAAACGCAGATATAAAGGCAGCTCTGAACATAGCGAGAAGGCTGAGACACAGGATAAAAGTGATAAGAAAGATTAAGAGCTACTTGGTAACACATGATGGTGTTAAGCCATTAATCCCTCACCTGGGGACTAACACCCGAGACCCCAGCATAGAAACCCCGCCCCTTTGGGCGGGAAGGAGTCATAACTATACCATTAAATTTAATTACTGATAAGTCTCCATTCATAGGTGATCCTAGTTGTTGAAAAAGATCTTGTGTCAGAAATCTACATCGCCTTCTAAATTACTGAAGCTTGTATTCGCATCCCTAGGTTTAGCCATTGTCGAGGCTTCCCAACATGTAGCATTTGGCTATTATGAGCCTCCCTTCTCTCAAATCATTTCCTCCAGATGGATCTATACTGCTGGCATGGTTTTGATCTTGATAGCCCCCTTTATAGGTCAAGGACTTGTCAGGGTTATTGCAATGGCAATGCTTGGAGGAGCTGTTGAGGATCTGCTATACTGGTTACTGGTATGGCATCCGCCATATTCTTGGGCCCCCTATTACATTGTTATTCACCATGTCCCCATCATACCCCTACTCCTTGTGATCACAGCACTTATGATGCTCCTTCTACTGTGTAGATATCCCCTTGACATTAAATAAATGAGCATGTCTTGCCCTCTAGGGCGGGGAGAGGGCCATAGGCTATTAAAGCTATCTATGCAACATCTAACTTAATTGAGGCCCAGACCCTGTCAATCCTATCTAGATGCTCCTTTGAGAGTCTCCAGCCTAGGCTCCCTGTGTTGTCCACTAGATGCTCTTCTTTCGTTGTGTTGAATACTGGGAATACGTTATCTTTGATTAGGAGCCAGTTAAGAGCCACTTGTGCTGGTGTCTTACCCAGTTCCGATGCTATTGCCCTTATCTCGCTGACGAGAGGCTGTATAGCTTCTATGATCTCGGGCTTTGCGAGTCTATACCATCTATATTCATCCCTTATCTCCCTTCTACCGATTAGAAAGCCCAGGGCTAGGGGGTCATATGCTTGGAGGGCTATGTTCTCTTGGACCATATATGGTAAAAGCTCCTTCTCGACCTCCCTATATAGCATGTTATAGTGAACCTGGTTGGCAGCTACATCGGTTCTAGATAGATACTCTCTAGCTGCTCTTAGCATGGGTAGTGGGAAGTTGCTAACACCTATATATCTTATCTTACCCTCGCTCCATAGCCTCTCCATAGCCTTTAGAGTCTCTCTGAGCGGGACATAGTGATGTGGCCAATGGATTAGATATAGATCTATATAGCCTGTCTCAAGCCTTTTGAGGCTGGCTTCAGCCGCCTTGATCACATCGTCATATCTAAGATGATCATAAGATACCTTAGTTGTTATGAAAACCTCATCCCTTCTAAAACCCTTGATAGCCTTCCCAATAATTTTCTCTGAGAGACCGGCTCCATAGCCCTCAGCTGTATCTATAGCATTGATCCCGAGCTCGATAGCCCTCCTAATAACCCTGATAGCCTGATCCTCAGATGCTATAGAAGGAGCCCCGAACTCCCAGGAACCCAGGATTAAAGGAGATATCTTCTCACCGGTCCACCCAAAAACCTTCCTCTCAATCAATAGATACACCAATTAAAATATGTATTAACATTAAATAAAAGAAAAAAGTAATAAGCCTCTACTTCAGGGCTGAGAGAAGGCCGTATAAAAATAGCCTTATAGCAATCTATGTATAACATAATTATGGAGCCCATGATGAGCGCTCTATCCAGCGATGAGTGAGCGATAAAACCCCGGCTGATCATGAGGATCAACGATCTTAAGGCTGTCTCAGATGAACCCTCCGCTAATGTGCCTCTACATTCCTAAGGGAGAGATTCAGAAACGTATCCCCCAACACTATGATCATGAAGATAAGGGCAATAACCCTTAGCAGGGCCAATACACAAGATCTTCAAGACTAGTATAGGGCCCGATGATCTCTTCCCGTTATCTAGGCTGGATAGCTTACAAGGCTTTTAAGCCTTCATAGAAAGAGAATATCTAGGGTGCTTATGACCAGCAATGTAGATCCTGAGGTTGGCGGTGTTATAGAGCAGATGGCTAAGGATATATATGAAAAGGCTATCAAGGAAAGGGAGGCAAGGCCTATTGAGATAAAGAGTAAGAAAGAGCTGGTTGAATTCATATCGAAGGGCCTCTCTATAGTAGTCTTCTACAACCCTACCTGCCCTGCATGTAAGAGATATCTCCCTGTGTATGAGGGCTTTATACAGAAGAAGTCCGGAAGCTATAGGGGTATAAGATTTGGCAGAATAAGCACAAAGGACGTTCAGGGCATATCGAGCGAATACATGGTGATCGCTGTGCCAACCACCATAGCCTTTAAAGATGGAAAAGAGGTTAAAAGGACAGAGGGCTACATGGACGAGAAAGAGCTTGAAGACTTCATAAGAAGTTTACCAATGAGCTAGCAGACATATTATAACTAAAAAGCCCTCTCTTCAGAGCCTGTTTTGTGTTCTCAGCTTCTATCTTTCAATTCTATAGAAGATCATTTTTTCTATGCTGGGGTCTCAAGAGTTACCCCTCTGGTGGGGGATTAATGCTTCTATCCCCAAGATCATCGGGGTGGGGTACACTTCGGAGTCTCCCCCTAGGGACATCGGGACATGCAGACGGAGCATCCCTCTGGGGCATTGACCTCCAAGCCCTCAAAGCCATAGACCTCATCACAGCTATAAATATTTATCTAAAAAGCTTAAAAATACAAACGCTACCTCGCCCTGAAGGGCGAGGAGTGTACTTGCCACTTTTACTCTCTAGCTAGGAGGCAGTTATAAGGTAAGCAATAGATTTAAATACTTCTAGTTACTTATAAATACCTGATGTGTGCATGGAGAGCGTTATATTGGTGAGAGGGTTTACTAGGGTTTGGAAGAGGGTTGGGGGCTTATTGGGATTGCTATGAGAGGGGTGCACACTATCGCTAAACAGATTATGGGTTTTAATATCCTGGATATTGGTATATGTGTGGGTGATCTATTTCTTGGAGAAGCTTTTCAGGGTTCTTCGTAGAGCTGTTTTGCTGGATTGCTATGCTAACAAGCACGCTAGAGGAGCTCTCGGGGAGATTGTAGAACCGCTAAAAGCTATGACTGAGAAGATGATTGAGTATGCACTAGAGCACGGAACATCACAGAAGGCCAACACAGGGTTTTCTACAAAAGATATAGGGATCAGCATTCATGGATGCCTCCTAGGGTTATTAAGGGTGCCTATAGAGATGCCGTTAGGATGGCTAAAGCCTTTAGAGAGCTTTTGAAGAAGGGTAGAGCTTACACAGGGAAGCCAGAGGTTAGGATGGTCGAGATAGTCTACCCGGATAACCAGGATTGGGGCTCGAGAATAAGTATAATGCCTAGAATCCATAGAGGCTAGATAGAGCTGGGGTATAGGAATAATAAGCAGTTGCATAGATACCTCTACAGCGGCTGGAGACTATCGAGCGAGCTAAAGCTAGAATCTTCGAGATCACCTACGATCCCAAGAACGTTGTTTCTCTAGATGCTAATGAGAATAATGTTACGATAGCCGTATTCAGGGGTGGCATGTTGGTTGAGGTTATAAGGGTTGAGACTGGCCTTGGAAAGATTGTTATGGCTTATTCTGTTAGGAGGGAGAGGATCTCGAGGAGAAGATCTGCTAGTGGGAGGGATGTTAGGAGGAAATTGAAGAAGCTTAGAGAGGGCGATAGGAAGCAGGATATACTGTATAAGGTTGCTAGCATCATAGAGGATCTTGCTAGGGAGAACAATGCTGTTGTAGTCATAGGAGATATCGATGGCGATGATAAGGAGAGGATAGAAAGGGATAGGGGTGGGAGGCTTATGCACAGGATCCACCAGTGGAGTGTAGCTAAGCTGATAGAGCTTCTCAAGGATAGGCCTATACACGTTGTAAGGGTATCTGAGAAGGGATCCTCGAGCGTGGATCCATTCTCGAGAAAGAGGATCGATGGATACAGCCCCCTAGTGATCCGCACTACGGTGAGGGGGCTAACAGGAGATACAAGGTTATGAAGATAGTCTTGAGGGTAGCATATATCGATGGCATGGTTGTTGAGAGAGACTCTGTGGGAGCTATAAACATCGGCTTGAAATATCTCTCCTCATATAGGAGGCCCGGGCGTTAGGCTCGACGGGCACCCATGCAGCTCGGGCGAAGCCAATGATCCCGAGCTTAGGTGCAACCCCGCTAGTGGAGATACAAGTATTTGGAAGCATCATCAAATACCGTTAACGGGGAAACGCAGGCCCAAGGAGGCTTGGAAAAGCTAAGCCTCCTAAGCCATATCCTCTGAGCTGGATCCTTTTTCATGGTAGTGGGAATGCTTTTATATTCGTTTGTTATCCAGCTTAAGCTTATAACCATCTAATCCCTATCTATTTTGATGATGAGGTGATAATCTCTGCTAGACCTGGGCATGGAGAGACCTCGGGAAGCGATGATGCTTGAGCTCCCGAGACCGAAGCCCTGTATGAGGGCCCTGCCCAGAAGGGCTTCAGGGTTTCAATCCTAGATGGGAGCCCCTTTTCGCTGGGATCAATAGCCACCGGCGAGCCCATAGAGATCCCCAGATCTCTTTGGGGGAGGTGGAGGTCCCTCGATGACCACAGGGCTAAAAACCCTGTGGATCAAGAGGCAAAGCAATCTCGAAATAAATTAATATCAGCGATAATCAATAACCATCGGGGGACAAACGGATAAAGGAGCCATGCTCTTTTAAGACAGGCTGGGGATCTTTGTCCACCTCGCTCGTTGCTAATAGCTAGAGGCGGGTTTCTTAGGGGGCTCCCGCTCTGCATCTAAAGAGTGTGTTGCGAATGGTTTAAAAGTTATGTGTCTGACCTCCTCCCCGCCCTAAAAGGGCGAGGCTTTCAGTTATAACCTATTAACACAAGAATCACTATCTGGATCAGTGATAAATGCGCAAGAAACTAAAATTCTATATATGGGTTTATAAGAAGAGGAGGGTTCTCACTTGATCTACTATGGATTTGAAGGCATAACATTTTATTAGCTTATCTAACTATTGGGGCTTGTTTTGAGGGGTGATGCTTCTCTCTTTAGTGCGATTGTAATTGCCATGGTTTTTATAATAGCTATATCTACGATCTATTATTATCTAGCTGGGCTTAACGCCTATCAGAGTAGGCTTTTCTCGTCTCTATCCTCTATAGCGTCTGGGCTGAATGCCAATGTATGGTTTATGCCTGATGGCTCGACTATAAATGTTTATTCTGATAGATCTCTCGGGGTGCTCGGTGTCATCGTCTATACATCCTCAGGGGTTTCATACCTAAACACATCCACCGGAGGCGGTGTGATAACATATATATCCCCCTCGAACCCTCTAGATATATCTACCATATTGCCTAGCAACATTATCAACGAAATTTTAGGTGGCAGGGCTTACTTAGGTGTGTTAATGAGCAATGGTATTCTCTACACATATAGATATACACAATCATCCAGTGTTGTTAACAATGGTTTTAGTGATCTCTGGGCCTCTCCTTTAATAGCTATAGCTAGAAGCATGCCTGATCTTATATACTCCTCGCCCGGGATATACTGGATCTCTGGGGATGAGGCTTCGGGGAGTGCTAGGGTTACATTTGCTAGGAATCTCGTTATAGGAAGCGGTGCAACGCTCTACACAGCAGATCCAACGCCTAAGCGGACTTGGGTAGGTGTTGGGACTGGAGGTGTTACATTGTACAGGATAGAGGCTTCAGGAGGCATAGGTGTTTCAAGGATCATAATAGCAGATACTGTGGAGATAGATGGAGTGCTAACCTCGAAGGGGCTGGGCGGTGCTGGAAACATACTCTACACATATATATATTATCCAGGGCCGCAGAACTGTGATATGTTATCGATATATGGTGATCTTGCGAACGGGGGGACGATAGCTAGTGCAGGAGGTGGGGGAACAGGGGCTTTGGTTAGAAATGTAGCCGGCACTCTCTATTGCAGAGGGCTTGGAGGGGGAAGTGCCAGCCTATTCGGCTACACAGCTCCCGGGGGCTGGGCAGCTGGGTATGGAAGACCTATAGATGGAACCACGATCGATTATAATGCCTTCATAAAGATGCTGATGATCTCCCCATACCAGCTCGCAACCCTAAGCCTATATGGGGCTGGGGGAGGCTCGGGAGGATCGGGGGACAATGGTTACTATACATGGAATGATGGGGGACCGGGAGGGAGAGGTGGGGGAGGGATCGTGATCATATGCAATAAGCTAATACTTAACAATGGAATCATAGATGCGTCAGGTGAAAGTGGCGGCACACCTTCAAGCTCTAATGGAGGTGGAGGCGGTGGGGGAGGAGCTGGGGCGATATTCATATACTGCAACTCCATAGAAGGCTCAGGGATAATAAGAGCTGTTGGGGGACAAGGAGGGTCTGGAAACGGATATGGGGGTAAGGGAGGTAAGGGTGGTGATGGATGGGCTGTAATTGTAGCATCAAGCATATCACCCGGAATCACTATCGATGTTGGTAACGGATATAAACTTATTGTTAGCGTATCCTAGAAACGCTCTACAATTGAAAGCCTTGCTCTTTAAGCCAGAGAGGGGTTATAATGTTGAAAAAGAGACCTGTGAGGAGGCGCTGACAGCTCCCCACCTTTCAAGGCGAGGAGGAGGTCAGCGCCATCAACTGCAAGGATCACTATGAAGATCAAAGCCTAGATACCCAGAAATAATAAAAATATACGAGGGCCCGGCAAAAAGAGACAAAGCCCCCTAAAATGATCTTCTATAGAATTGAAGGCTAAATTAGAAAATAAAGAGAGTGGTTTTCAGTATATAAATATTTTAAAATTAATTTGGAGATTGGAGAGTGGAACTTGCTGGATGAAGCTTGGAAAGCGCTTCAGACGGCTAGGGAAGAACTTGAAAGATATAGAGTTGAAAGGGATCACATGATCCTCCGTAATGTAGCTGAGAAGGGATGGCTAGCCGTGAATAAGGCTGTTGAGGCTCTTCTAAAGACCTATAATATTGAAGCTAGAACATATAAAGAGAAAAGAGATCATTTATTGCGGCTGAGCTTTGACACGTTAAGAGATAGATTTGCAGCTAGAGAGAAGTTCCTCCACATAGACTGCTTCTATGACGGAATATGCGATGAGGAGTTTGTTTTAAAAGAGCTTAGAAAGGTAGAGGAGATGCTCAGAGAAATTGAGGATATAATAAAAACCTAAAAACGCTCTTTTTCAATTTTATTTTTAATTCTGTAGTAGATCATCTCATAGGCTTCTTTGATTCTGAAGACCCGCACCACAAATACAAAGGCCTTCTTGCGATGCACAGGAAAACTTAGAGAATAGAGACCAATTCCCGCTTGTCTCCCAATGGTCGTTGATAGTTATTGATATTCTTTTGTTTGGTGTTGCGTGTTTCTTGATCCAAAGGTTTCTATGGTTTCCCTGCGGCCATCGAGGGGCTTTCACCTCACAGAGTTTTGAGATCTCTATGGTTTCATGAGTGGCCGTTGAGTCTAGCAGCACGGGCTGTTTCATAGTTTATTGATAGAAGTTAAATTCATAGGCTTTGATTTTGTTTATTATTACTAGCGTTAGTTATTCAGAGCCTTCGGAGAGGCTGTCTGATCAAAGAGGTTGGGGGCAAGGCTAGAGCAAAGGCTAGAAGGAGGGATGGCGAAAAGTGGGGGTGGGTCATTAAGCCAGGAGATAGGATCTTTGTTAGTAGGACTGCTGTTATACCCCCAAAGAAGTTATCTAGGAAGGAGTTCAGGGCATTGGAAGAGATCGTGAATATATAGCAGGATGCTTGGAGATGTGCTTCCCCACGCATCTAGGAATATTATTGAGAATTACTACAGGCTTAAGAATGGGAAGTACCAAGAGCTAAGGAAGGTCTATCCAAATATCCCATCCCACTATATACATGGCTTATGCCAGGATTCTGTTGAAAGGGTTTCCTCTCTAAGGAGGAACAAGGCTAGACAATACTCTAGAGAGATCTTTGATGAGTTGGTTAAGCATCTAGGTCTAGGGAAAAGGATCTTAGGGGTAGGAGGATCAGGAGATATCTCTGGAGGAGATCTTGGGAAATAGCTTGGTATCAGGTAGATCTTGAGATGATAGAAGGAATACTAGTGCCTAGGATCAATAGTGTTAGCCTATGGCTAGTTGATGACCACGTATGGGAACCTATGGATGCCGCCAAGATCAGGATCAATGGTTTTGAGAATATTTTCTTCACAAGTATTGTTATTAATACCCCATAAGGGCTTGGTGCACCTCGATCTAGAGCCCTCTAAGGAGTTCTACAAGCTACTGGCCAGAGGCTTTAAGCCAACATCCCACGCAAAGATCAAGCTTGGTAGAAAAAATAGGAGAGTAGCTTTCCACCTATCCCTAGAGAAGGAGGTCGAGATCTACAAGCCTGGGAATATTAAGCCTGTTGATGTTAATGAGAATTCTGTAGCAACTCTATACGAGGCATTCTCAATAATCCTAGAAACAGATCTTGCAGAGACAACATTAGGCTATAGCTATAGGAAGAAAAGCATCCAGAGGAGAAATGGATCCGATAGCAGAGAGACTAGAAAGGCTATGAAGAAGCTTAAGGAGAGAAAGAAAAAGAGGGACTATAGATGGAAGACAGCAAACATGATAGTAAGGTAAGCCATGAAGACTAGGGGCGTTATAGTTATTGAGAGGATCTCCGGGGAAGATATAAGGGTTATGATCGCTAGATATAGGGATAGGCAATTGAGGCACAGGATATATCAGAGTGCTCTGAAAGGAGAGCTGAATGCGATAATAGATAAGGCTAGGGAGTACGGTGTGCCGGTGCTTATGGTTGATCCCAGGAACACATCTAAGATCTGCCCAATACACAAGGCTGTAATAAAATATGGAGAGGATAGAATAGGGATATGTAGCAAGGGTGGTGAGAAGTGGCATAGGGAGGTAGTAGCCTTGATAAACATCTATCTTAAAGCCCTCGAAGCCCTGTATGAGGGCTCTGCCCAGAAGGGCTCGGGATTCCAATCCCAGCCCTAGATGGGAGCCCCTTTTCGCTGGGATCAATAGCCACCGGCGAGCCCACAGAGATCCCCAGGTCTCTTTGGGGGAGGTGGAAGTCCTTCGATGGCCGCAGGGAAACCATAGAAACCCTGTGGATCAAGAAAAACAGCAATCCAAAACAAAAGAATATCAGTGATAATCAATGATCATCGGGGGACAAGCGACACTATATTTAGCTATACTGTATTGCTATGCTAATAGCAATAACAG
>JAVVGE010000006.1:0-39562 GCA_032249255.1 Desulfurococcales archaeon
CGTGTGCTAGGCTATTCAATGAGCTTAACTATGAGAAGAGACAGGCATTCTTCAAGGGAGAGCTAACGAGAAAGAAGTACTATGAGATAAACGGAAAATACTACTACAGGTATAATGAGACTCTGGGTGTTAATGCTCAAGCTGTTATACAGAAGAATGATGAGGCTTGGAGCACGTTCTTCAAGTAACTGGATCTGAAGAAGCAGGGTAGGCTACCTCCGCATATCAGGAAGGTCTCTCCACCAGGCTATTGGAAGGACAGGCTTACAGGGGAGAAGGAGATACATAATATTCGTTAGAAGTGATAGATACTATCTAGAGCCTATAAACGAGGGTGAAGGCTACCTTGTACTCAAAGACTTTAATCTCAGAATAAGATATGTTGGCAGGATTAGGTGGGAGGGTAAGCAGGGAAAGCTTGAAATAATATATGTTAATGGCAGGTGGTTCGCACTAGTACCAATAGAGGTTGATGTTGAGCCATCTAGATCAAATCCAAAGGGCTATGTCAAACCTAACTACAAGGATAAAAAGGGTAGGATCGTTAATCCTAGATCTATCAAGCAGAGAGATCCCATAGGGGATAGGGAGGCTTTCATAGACATGGGTTTGAATAACCTATTCGCTGTAGTGATCTCGGATGGATCAGCATTGCTTGTTAAGGGTGGATCTATTAAGTCTGAGTATTATTGGTGGAAGAGGGAGATAGCTACATACCAGGCTATAAGAGATCTTCTTAGGAATGCTGGGATCCCAACATGGAAAGAATATCATGAGAAGTACCTTAAGGCAATGTATAAAAGGGATGAGAGGCTCAGGCACCTATATATAACAGCTATCAGATTCCTAGCTGATGATCTATATAGAAGAGGAGTTAGAAAGCTATACATTGGATATCCATACATGCTTTCACAAAACAATGGCAACGAGTATAACACTAACATATGGTGGTTTAAGAAGATCGTCTCTGGATTGTGGACATTTTCATGGAATACGGTATTGATGTGGATATAGTCCGTGAGGAATATACTAGCCAGAGATGCTCAATATGCGGTGCAAGACATAAGAACGGAAGGATATATAAGAGGATTATATGAATGCAAGAAGGCTAAGAAGATAAATGCAGACATAAATGATGCACTGAACATAGCCCGCAAGCTAGGCTACAGGATAAGGATAGCGAGGAAGATAGAGAGCTACCATGTAACACATAAAGGAGTAAAACCATTAATCCCTCGCAAGGGGCTAACACATGAAACCAGGCAAGAGAAAACCCCACCCTTCAGAGCGGGGAGAAGGCATTACTATGCCCAGATATTATGATCATCTATGGAATTGAAAAACTATGGATTGAGATTCTATTGAACTTTTCTCGGGTTAGGGGAGGGCTCTCCGAACTCTATATCTAGCTCCTTCTTCGAGGAGTATTCGTAAAAAGATTCTGGGTAGAGCTTTACATTTTCCAGCTTTAGTAACTTACTAAGGACAAGCCAAGCTATTGAGGCTCTTTCGCCTGTTGCGCAATAGGTTATTATCTTCTTCTCAGCTCTTCCCACAATATTGGCTATCCTATCTAAAGCTTCCTTATCTCCACTGAGGGTCTGTATAAATAAGCTCGGGTGGATCCATAGAGACCTAGGGATCCTACCTGCTCTCGGGGTAGTCTGGAGTGATCCTATATACTCCTCATAAGTTCTTATATCGAGGAGTAGCGCTTCCTCCTCCCCCCTTACAATCCTTATCACTTCGTCTATAGTGGATTTTATTGAATCCCTGATCCTGGGCTTATACTCCTTCTGCTGGGGCTTTATAATTCCCCTCTCAAGCGGGAGCCCCCGGACTTCCCACTCCTCCATACCCCCTCTCAATAGATAGATCTCTTCTTGCCCCATATACTCTAGATACCAGTACGTGTAGCTAGCTATGCCGATGCTCATCTTATCATATGCTATAACCACCCTATCTTCTCTAGCCAAGCCATTCTTTCCCAATACCTTCGCTATCTCCTGTGGATCCTTAGGCTTTGAGGGCATCCCCTTCTCATGCTCTGTAAAATCCCAGAAGTATAGCCAAAGGGCTCTTGGTATATGTGCCCTTACATATTTAGAGAACGGCCTTATATCCACAGCTACTAGGGAACCCTTCTCAATTTCTCTTAAAGCATCTTCTGCATCGATGAATATGTCTCTAGAGGGCAACTACCTTTCACCATAGAGTTTTCGCAGCTCGTCAGCAGCAATCCTCATAGATCTTAGCTTCCTAAAAGCCGTCCTAGGGGTATTTACAGGGGCTTCAGCAAATGTTCCAAAGCCGCAGTCCGGGTTAAGATAGATCTTCTTTGCATCCATAAACCTGAGGATCTTATTAACCCTAGCTATGATCTCCTGGGGACTCTCAACATCATCAGTCCTCGGGTTAACGACGCCATAGCCCAGCTCCTTATCCCCAATATAGTCCCTAAGCGCCTCAACATCCCCTGCCCTCGGTGTTGCGAACTCGAGAACTAGCTGGTCAACCCTTGTCTCAGCTAGATAGGGCATTAAGGGCACATAGTCGCCCTTTAAGAGGGCCTCTTCCCTCCTACTCCAATTCCCCCTACAGATATGGATCCCCGTCTTTATGCCACTCACACCTCTCACAGCCTCATTTATCAGTTCCACGGCAAACTCGAGCTCCTCCTTGGGATTTCTCCTGCTGAACAGAGCTGCACACATGAATGTCTGTTGTGACTGATCCGAGCCATATACTACCTCGCTTAGCACCGGCTCGTCTAGCTGAACAAAGAAGACCCCTAGATCTCTTAGAGCTATGATCTCCTCCCTCAAGAGTTTCGCATATTCGAACCCAAGCTCCTCCCTAGATAAGTAGTGTTTATCGCTTATACCAGGAACCCAGCTAGACCTTGTGAGGAGATAGGGTCCCGGCAGAGGGATTTTTATAAGCCTTGAGGTGTGATCCCTTAGAAATGAAGCCTCGTCTCTAGCAATTCCTCTCGGGCCAACGCTCAGTCTTGAGACAACAACAGGATTCCTAATAGAATATGCAGGCACATCGAGACTTCTTAACAGAGATTCAAATCTAGATTTATCAGGAACCAGATCCACGATCTCGGCTACAGTCTTTAAAGCGATGCCGCGAACCTTATCAGAGATAAAGGAGTAGAAGTTGTCCCTTCTCTGCTCACCATCACTAAGAATATCTACACCAGCATCCTCTTGATACTTGATAGCAAGTAGCACAGCCTCATCCGCTATAGCATCGAACTCTTCTTGCGATATAGATCCCTCCCTCTTCTTCCTTAGAGCCTCGAGGATCCATTTGGGTCTAGGCCAGCTCCCAACGACAGTGACCGGAAAGAGACCCGAGGCCTGCATCTGGTTCACCTAACCACCTTAGCTTCCGGTACTATCTCTACTTGTCTTGCTAGCGTATTTCCTACCGGTGATGTCCTCACCGTTTCTTCCCATATTTCTCTTACCGTTTTTTCGTCTGCTTCTGCGTCTATGTATGCCTTTGCTATTATTCTTTTGTATCCTGGGTGCCCCTGGTTTGATAGTCCTAGGAATACTAGTATATTGTCTATCTCACCTTCGAGGGCTATTTCTAGATTCCTGATCCTAACACCCCTCTTAGTGGCGTTAAGAACGAAGCCGGTAGCATAGCAAGCACCAAGGGCCGAGAGCACATATTCAACAGCGTTTGGACTGGTATCCGGGCCTCCTAGCTCCGACGGCTCTGATAGTATGAAGCTGTGGTTTCTAACATAGGCTCTGAAGTTAAAACCATTGCCGAGCCACCTAACTCTGGCAGTCCATTTGCTGATCTTAGATACCAGTTCCGGGTTTTTCTCGGCCTCTTTTAAAAGCTTCTTAAGCTCCTCCACATTGATCCCATTAACAATCTCTCCCATTTTAACACCTCAAATAGTACTTCATTACAGGGTTAATAAATAGCCCTCAAAGTTTTATTTAAGAAAACTTTCAATAAAATTTCAATATAATTTCTTATCTAACTAAATATTAATCCAGCTTTGCTTATATTCTTTTAAGTAGAAACTCTATTAGAGTGCTTAGCTATGCACAATGTAGAAATCGATCTGGAAAGGGTGGGTGAAGGTAGGTACAGGCTTGATGCAAGGGGCTATATGTGTCCATATCCCCAGATATTCACGCTAAAAGCTATCGAAAAGATTGAGGAGGGGTCAATACTAGAGGTTCTTATAGATAATCCTCTAAGCTGTGAGAACGTGCCAGCAGTTGCCAGGAAGAATGGTCATGATGTCCTTTCTATAGACAAGATTGGGGAGGGTGAATATAGAATCTCAATCAGGAAGAGGGGTGGAAAGATAGGTTGACATACGAGGATCTTTTTAAGGAGTTTTCTAAGAGGATCGAAGAGTATAGATCATTAGGGGTGAACCCGTTTTCACTCGCAACTGGGTGCGCGGTTAAAGTAGATCTTCTAACAGTTCTATACCCGGCTATAAGGAGTATTAAGGGTGAGCTTGAGAAGCTTGGTATGAGCATAGCTCCTAGAAGGGATGCAGATATATTCTGGGGTTCTATAGATAGCTTTACGCTAACAAGGGAGATTTATAGGAGCGAGGATGATGTGGATCAAGAGAGGCTTCGGAAGATATCGCCTGAGAGAGCTATAGTGCTGGCCCAAATATATCAGAGAGTAGCTGATAACCCTGATTCTCTTGCCAAGGTGGTTAGAGCGATATACTCCAGAGTAGCTCAGGCCTCGCCGGGAATAGTGATTGGGAAGGGGCATTCTATAGTAACTGCGGATCCCAGATCGCAGTTCATGGTCTTTGACTACATAAAGGTCGGAGGCGGCAACATGGATAGACTTGTTGTTGGTAATAACGATACCATACAGATCATAGACCCTGCAGAGGATCCTGGAAGCGCTAGACAGACAGCAGTTGCTCTTGGAAACTCTCTAAACGATCTATATACGCTTGGTGCATGGAGGAAAACCGTGATAGTTCCTGTGATAGATTCACCGTCCAACGATCTCAAGAAGAGAATCGAGAATAACTTTCAAAGTTTCGCTGAAAACATAGGGGCAAAGATCTTTAGGGCGCCGCAGCCAAATACGGGATCACTATTAATGGGCGCCACAGTCTTTGCCGAGACAGATAGAAAGCCTCCCTTCTTTTATGACGAAGTAGCGCCTGGCATGGAAGTACTGGTCACAAGACCTATTGGAGAACTCGCCTCTATAAATGTATATATGATGTGTATGCTTGATAGGGATATTGCTGAGGAGCTCAATAGGCAATATGGGATCGGCATTGAGAAGCTTTTAGAGATTAAGGAGGAGATAATAAATAGGATGACAAGACTAAACATAGAGGTTGCGAAATCGATTGAGAAGAGGCTACCACATCTCGATGAGGACTTTGATCCTGAGATGCATGTGGCTGCCACGACAGACATTACAGGACCAGGGATATATGTTATAAAAGAACTTGCAGAGCTCTCAAGAGCATCTATTAAGATTGATAGAATACCTCTTCTATCTCCAGAGCTTAGCGAGTTCGCCACTAAGAACTATATAATACCCAACGCAACCTCCGGCACAAACGGGGCGACGGTAATTATAGCTAGTAAAAGAGTCATCGACGATATAGAAGCTGAGCTTAGAGAAAAGGGAGAAGATCCGGTGCGAATAGGGCGGGTGGTATCTAAGGGCGAGGCAAGGGTCTTAGCACCATCTACTATTAAGAAATATATATCTGCAAAAGCATATCTAAAGGAGTTTGATCTCTATGAAGCGTAGGGCAGTAATCAGAGTCTATGGAGAGGTTCAGGGCGTGGGATATAGGAGCTGGACACTTAGAAGGGCTAGGAGAATGGGTCTCACAGGGTTTGTTAGAAACGAGCACGATGGAAGTGTATTAATAATAGCTGAGGGTGAGGAGGAGGATATTAAAAAACTCATTGATGAGTGTAAAAGAGGACCACCACTCTCGAGGGTTGAGGACGTTAAGGTCGAGTGGCAAGAATATAGAGGCGAATACAGGGATTTCGAAATTGAGTATAGAGAATACGAGCTCCCGAGGTGATCATCATAGCCACCAATAAAGAAGTGGTATTGGATACTAGAGGGCAGCTATGCCCTAAGCCATTTATAGAGCTTGTTAAAGCGTTCATGAAGCTGGGAGGGGTCGGCATTGTTAAAATATATACAGATGATGAAACATGCACAAGCGTTATCCCCAAGCATGCTGAGGAGGTAGGGTTCCAAGTGATCTCTATAGAGAGGGGAGACAGCTACATAATAATTACAGTAAAAATGGAAGGAGGGATCTAGTCTCTCATTCCTGCCCTGAAGGGTAAGGCTTGTTCTTCTATTTAATGTCGCTTTTGTTGCACAGAAAATCATGTCCTTTAGATTGAGGTTAATGCCCATTAGCTTTTAATGCTTAAATATGTTTCGAGGACTTCTATACCGGATAAATAGAGTTAAGCTTGAAAATAGAAGCGTAGAACAGAACATAGGGGCAAGGTGTGGAAATAATATGCGGCTGTAAAGAAACCTCTACTGCTAGCTGGATCTGGCGAGTTAATTAGAGCTAGAGCCTAAGAGAAGGGCGATATCACGCCTAATTTCTCTAGATCCTTTGAGATCCTCTATAGTCCAAGGATACTCATTACTGTTGATATAGTGCATTGACAAGCCTCACTCTTTAGGGCAGGGTTTTTAAGGCTTTCATTCTCTATAATGCATAGGAGTCGAGTCTCTGAGAGGCAAAAGTGCTGGTAGGATGTCCGGCGGGGAATGCCTGCCTCTTCTCATAGTTAAGCTCATTCCACGGCCTAGCACATGCCAAGCCGATATCGAATAGCACCTCTTCCTCATATCTATTAGGGAATAGCCTCAGCCTAACTGTCCCCCGCTTGCTCCTCTTTCTCCTCTCTATTAGCTCTCTAAATGCTTGGAGAGGATCGGAGTCTCTGGCGGGTATGCCTCGGGGATTCTTCAAGGGTAAGCCAACAAAAAAAGAACTATGAGATAAATAGAAAGTATTACTACAAGTATAATGATGTTCTGGGTGTTAATGTTCAAGCTGTTATACAGAAGAACGATGAGACTTGGAACGCATTCTTCGAGCTCCTAAAGCCGGCAATCTCGAAACAAAAGAAAATCAGAGACAATCAATGATCATCGAGGGACAAGCGGCTTAAGGAAAGTAATAGAAAGCGCGATACACCTTTAATAAAGTTATTGATCTTATAGAATAGCTCGCAATGGAGAACAATGCTGTGGTGGTGATAGGCAATATAGATGAACCAGTATCACAGCTTCTGAGCCGGAAGTGTTATAGCGCCTTTGGACGCTTGTGCTACTAGTGATGCGTATTTAGCTAGTAATCCTGTCCTATATCTTGGAGGTCTGGGGACCCAGTCCTTGAATCTCCTACTGATCTCATCCTCTGGGACTAGGAGATCTAGCTTTCTGTTTTCAACATCTATAACTATTCTGTCTCCATTTTCTACAATTGCTATAGGCCCTCCAACGGCTGCCTCAGGAGCCACATGTCCTACCATAGGCCCTCTAGTGGCTCCGCTGAATCTCCCGTCTGTAACCATAGCTACGTTCTCTAGCTCGGCCCCCACTATTGCAGCAGTCACTCTTAGCATTTCAGGCATTCCGGGGCCTCCTTTAGGACCTTCATATCTTATGACGACCACACTTCCTTCGCTAACCTCGCCTCTCTCGATACCTTTGAAGGCTTCCTCTTCACCATCATATACTATGGCTCTGCCCTCGAACCTAGTTATGGTTGTAGCAGCGACCTTAATCACGGCACCTTCAGGAGCGAGGCTTCCTCTGAGTATTACTATTCCTCCGCTCTTTTTGAACGGATCCTTAACGCTTCTAACTATATGATCGTGAGCGACCTTTGGAAACCTATAGCTCTCTAGGTTCTCTCTAACCGTTCTACCTGTTACAGTTAGGGCTTCTCCATGTATTAGACCTGCTTCTAGCAGCTTCATCATTATCAGGGGAACCCCGCCTACCTCGTCTAGGTCTGCCATGGTGTACTCGCCCCCGGGTCTTAGACTGGCTATCAGCGGGACTTTCCTTGAGATCCTGTCGAAATCGTCTAGCTCTAACTTGACACCCACTTCATATGCTATAGCTAGTAGATGGAGTATGGCGTTTGTAGAGCCTCCTGTAGCCATTAGAACTGCTATAGCGTTCTCAAAGGCTTCATAGGTTAATATATCTCTAGGCTTTATTCCAAGCTCCATCAGTCTCATCAAAGCCATTCCACTCTCCCTAGCATACCAGATCCTCCTAGAGGATGTTGCTGGGGGGGAAGCGCTGCCTGGAAGCGACATTCCCAGGGCCTCTGCTATTGATGCCATGGTATTTGCTGTGAACAAACCTGCACAGGTGCCGTATGTTGGATGCGCTACCTTTTCAAGCTCCATCAGATCCTCCTCAGAGACCTTACTACTTAGATAGGCTCCAACAGCCTCATACACATCCTCGATAGTAACTTTTCTCCCCTTATAGAACCCGGGCTCTGCACTGCCTCCATAGAGATATATTGATGGTCTATTGATCCTAGCCATAGCCATAAGAGTTCCAGGCTCTGTCTTGTCACAGCCAGCGATCCCGACTAGCCCGTCAAACGCGTGGGCCATGAACTGAGCCTCGATCATATCAGCTATGAGATCCCTACTAACGAGGCTATACCTCATACCCTCAGAACCCATGCCTATATTATCATTAACAACCATTGCGGGGAACGAAAGAGGCGTCCCACCCCCGGCCTTCACACCCTCCTTAACAAAACCCGAGAGAGTTATAGTATGTATATTACATGGACCGGCCTCGCTCCACGCTACTGATATAGCTATTAAAGGCTTCCCAATATCTATATCGGTTAGCCCAATAGATCTCAAGAAAGATCTATGAGGAGCGTTGAGGATGCCATGATATCTCTCCCTACTCGGAAGACCCACCCCAAGTGATCTTCTCTCAGAAGCCAAGCTCCCACCCATATCGAGTCAGTATAGCCAGCGGGGGTTATATAAGTATCTCTCCTAACCGCTAGGGGATGTATTTCCGAGTGGAATTCTAGCGACACTCCCATACCGCTCAAGCTAAGCTATAGTAACAGGCTCTTTCTCTTTAATAACCTCGACTCTGTATCTTCCTACACCCTTGATCTTCTCAACAGCCTTAGGCGCTATCGATACTATTGAGTAGCATTTGTATGCCTTGCCCCCTCTATAGCATCTAACCTCTAGTATATCCTTGAACCCTTCTAGCCCTTCTATCCATGATACCATGTTTCCTATACAGCTTCTATTATCACACTCGGTTGAGACTCTGATAAGAAGCCCTGGCACATGGTGAGGCTTTATAGTTATACTTCTCGTGTCTAGATCCACTTGGATAGTTATTGTTGCCCCCTCATAGAGCCCCAGAAGATCTCTTATAGCTATGGGGATAGTTATTCTACCTTTGGGATCTATCCTCCCCATATAGCTTATAACACTCATTTTCCAACTCCTCTTTACTGCTTCGGTACCCAGCTTTTTAAGGACTCCCGATTATAGGAGCGTTTCCCGCTAACGGTATTTGACAGTGTTTCCAAATACCTGTATTTCCGCTAGCGGTTGGGCCTTGATGTGGGTTCACCAGCTTCACCCCAATGTTTATAGCCCCCACAGCATCTCTCTCAACAACCTGCCGTCGACATATGCTATTCTCAATACTATCTTCATAGTCTTATATCTTCCGTTAGCCCCCTTCATCGTAGTGCGGATCGCTAGGGGCTGTAGCTATCGATCCTCTTCATCGAGAATGGATCTGCGCTTGAGGACCCCTTCTCAGATACCCTTACAACATGTATAGGCCTATCCTCGAGAAGCTCTATCAGCTTAGCTACACTCCACTAGTTAATCCTGTGCCTAAGCCTTCTACCCTTATTCTCGGACATCCCCTCCTTATCATCACCATCGATATCTCCTATAACAACAACAGCTTTATTCTCTATTGCAAGCTCCTCTATGATGCTTGCAACTTTGTAGAGTACGTATTGCTTTCTATCACCTTCTCTAAGCTTCCTCAATTTCCTCCTAACATCCCTCTCACTAGCAGATCTACCCCTAGAGATCCTCTCCCTCCTAACTGAATAAGCTATAACCATCCTTCCAAGGCTAGTCTCAACCCTTATAACCTCAACTAACATGCCACCCCTGAATATGGCTATCGTAACACTATTCTCATTAGCATCTAGAGCAACAACGTTACTAGGATCATAGAGGATCTCGAAGGATCTTGAGAATGCTAAGTAGGCAATCACCCTCCTCCCATTAGATTCTAGCTTTAGCTCTCTAGATAGTCTCCAGCCGCTGTATAGGTATCTATGCAGCTGCCTGTTATTCCTATACCTCAGCTCTATCCATCCCCCATGGGTTCTAATTTTCAAGCCCCCATTCTCGAGCCCCAATCCTGGTTATCCGTGTATACTATCTTGACCCTCCTAACCTCTAGTCTATTAGTATAAGCCTTACCCTTTTCCTAGCCTCTCTAAAGCTCTTTGCCCTCCTAGCAGCATCTCTATAGGATCCCTTAATAACCCTCGTTGACATTCATGGATATTGCTCCCTATACCTCTCGTAGAATACTTTGTGTAGTGTTTTCTGGGAGGATTTATGCTCTAATGCATATCCAACCATCTCCTCAATCGTAGCTTTTAGCGGTTCTACAATCTCCCAAGAGCCCCCTCTAGCTGGCTTGCTAGCATAGCAACCCAGCACAACAGTTCTACGAAGAACCTTGAAAAGCTTCTCCAAGAAATAGATCCTCACACATATACCAAATACAAGCATCCAGGATATTAAAACCTATAATCTGTTTAGCGATAGTGTGCACCCCCTTCCCTAGCAATCCCAATAAGCCTCCCCTAACCCTCCTCTAAACCCTAGCAAACCCCCTTACTAAGATAACGCTCCCTCATGCCAACACTAAGTATTTACATACATATTTACATATATTTAAACTTACTGTCAATTCTGTAACAGCCTACTGCTAGTTAGATCAATTTATAGGCTCTTTCTGTCTCTAGATCAATTTTCCTTCAATTCTAAATAGTAAGATTTGTATTCATAACCTAGTCATTATAATAATATTTTATTATATTATATGGTGATTCAGCGATTCTTTAGTATCTGTAGCGAGATCTATAACGCAATGAAACATTACTATTTAGAATAGCCTTTTACATATAGTTCGTATTACCGGCTTTTCATAGTAGGGGTAGACTTTCGATTTGGTCTATTATATATTATATTTTAGAGGCGATATAATGATCAGGGCCCAGAGAGCGATGAGGAGTGATAATATAGAAGCACTCATATCTGATTTCATCTATCGCTACGGCGAACGTGGGAGAGCGGTGCTCGAGGCCGTCGTGAGAGCCTCTCAGAGGCTTGCTAGAGAGGCTATGACACCTCTACCAGGTGATTTTGACTATAGATCTGTTGTTGAGGAACTAGGTCTCATGGGCTATAGCTATAATCCCTCCCCACTCCTCAGGATCCTTGAGAAGGAGTATAGTCTAGTGAGAACCACCCTGCACACCAGCGGCCAGAGATGGTTTGTGTTATCTAATAAGGAGGCTTTTGAAGAGTATGTTGAGAAGCTTAGGAGTGGGGGTGAAGAGGATCCTGAGGCTCTGGTTATAAGGCTTCAGCTGGAGGCACTCAGAATGGACGAGATCTCAAGGATACTGAGAAGTCTTGCCAGTAAGAAGAGATGGAGTGATACGGACTATAGAAGGCTCTATGATATAAGCTTTAAGAAGATGCCAAAGTTGTTAAAGATATATAGGAAAATCCAAGAAGATCCAGAGAGATGGGGATCATACATGAGGGATATAGAGGAGATATTCGCGCTAGCTAAGAAACTCAAAGCGAGAACACATCCCCAGAGAGGCTCCGAGGAAGAGGCGTTTAAAAGTATAGATCACGCTGAACCTGGTGAAGAGAAGAGTCCTTTAACGGGAGAGAGATGATCCAAACGATCTGATCTAGACCCCCTTTACCCAGTTAGAAAAGCATTATCTTCCCAGCTATGAACTCATCCCTTAGCTTAGTTATATTCTCGAGATGCGTCTCTACAATAGCTGTTATCTCGTTCCTCATATCTAACGTTAATGTCTTCTCAGGGATCACCTTTACAGAAGCTACTAGAGGCATATCTATCGGCTTACCTATCTGGCTCAACAGGCTTACATATACCTCTGAAACCCTCCTGACCTTGTTATATATATCGTTCGCTATGATCGTGGCAAGAGCGTTATAGATCTTCCCTACATGTGACACAGGATTCTTACCAGCTGTTGCCTCGAGGCTCATAGGCCTCATAGGGGTTATAAGACCATTGGCTCTATTACCCCTTCCAGTCATTCCGTCATCCCCATGCTCTGCCGATGTCCCAGTCACGGTTAGATATACAAGGCCCTTCTCAGGTCTATCAGCTGTGTTTATATATATCTCTACACCCTCGAACCTAGATATCCTCGCAACGAGATCCGCTATCCTGTTTCTAACCTCCTCCTTAACGGAGAGGTAGTGGTCTAGATCACTCACTAGGTGGGATATCATTGATGCAGCAACTGTGATCTTGGCGTTCTTCCCGATCCTAAGCCCCATAACCTTTACATCCTCCCCAACCTCTGGATACCTAGATTTGAAATCCCTGGAGTTTAGCATCTTCTCTATTTCGAGAACAACTCTCTCGAGATCTGTGAGGGGTGCAAAACCAACTCCAAAGCTAGTATCATTAGCAAGGGGGGTCTTTTCCCCGCCCAGCTCGTATAGCCCTGCTAAATCAGCGCTTCCCTGCCCGATTCTATAGTCTATAACCACGTGTTTCTCGGGATCTAGAAACCTGAAGTTCCTCCTTATCCAGTCTTTAACAGCTCCAATGATTAGAGGGCCTACAGGGATCCTTGTAACCTCGCCCTCCTTAAAGACGGTTGTTGTAGCCCTTCCAGATACTATTATATATATGGGCTGGATAACATCACCACCACCGAATCTGGGGCTCGCTTGCCCTCCCACGACCAGGGTTTTATCTAGATTATGATGCAGTATATATCCAAACTCCTTCCTGTAGAACTGAGAGAGCGCTATGCTAGACACCTCTGAAGCGGAATCAGCTATATAGTCCGGATGTCCAACACCTTTTCTCTCTACAAGCTCAACTTCTAACCTCTCTATCGGAGTTTGATTTAGCTGTTCAACAACTATGTTTCTCCCTTTCATGATCGCCCACCTCAATCTTCTCTAATCTATTAACTAACATATCCGTAATATAAATAAAGGCGCACGTCTACACTCCTATAATTAAGGATCTTAATATCTATCTCATAGAGCGGTAGAAATTATATAGTTATAGAAGATCCCTGCTAATCTTTTTATTCATTTGTACCCATGATGATCGGGATATATTTAAGAGACTTTTTAATTTTATAGTGGGTGTGTAAGTTAGCCATTCAAACGGATCTATTGACGGTGTTTTCAATAGCCATTTCGATCTTTGCCATAATGGATCCTGTAGCTGCTATACCGACGCTAGTATCTTATCTAGAAGGTGCTAAGTCTAATAATGGTTGGGAGAGCCTTACAAGGAGGATTGTTAATAGAGCTATGATTGCTATATTTATCCTTCTAACTCTTTTCTCAATCGCTGGGGAGCAGATCCTCATGTTATTTGGGATCAGCTTGGCATCTCTCAAAATAGCTGGAGGAATCCTCCTGACTGCAATAGCTATAGACATGCTGATCTCAGGTCACAAACCAGAGCAAGTGCTAAGCGGAGACTTTGCGGTAGTTCCTATAGCAACGCCTCTGATAGTTGGTCCTGGAACAATGAGCACTCTCATAATATACTCGAGGATCTATGGATCTCTATTAACCCTAGTAGGAGCATATATAGCCCTTTTAATAACATATCCATTACTAAGATATTCCCACGCATTACTAAGATACCTCGGAACTACAACCTTAAGAGGTCTTGGAAAATTCATGTCCGTTATAATAGCGGCCATATCTATGGAACTATTCATAGGAGGTCTAAGAGATCTGGGAGTCGTGTGATCCATCTAGGATCTCGATTAATATAATAAGGATTCATTATGTTGTTAAAATATATATGGATCGATATCTAATATATTCTCTGATATCAATACTAGATAGAGTGGTGTGAGTCAAATGTCATCAAAGCTTTTCGACGTATGGATAAAGGTTGTTAGAAAGGACTGTGACGTGACCAATGTGATCAATACCATTAATATTGTTATAAAGATGACAAGAGCCAGCCCTGGTAGAACAATGTCGAGCCACGTACTTAAACTCAGCTATGGAGATCCCGAGGAGATCAAGTCTCAATTGCTTAGAAAGGGTATAAAGACGGTCAGGATCTTGAGTAATAATACGCTCTGGGTGAGAGCCAGAAGCTGTTCAGCCTGCTCACTCTTAAGCAGAGAGGACTGTGTCGTGGTAGAGGGGATCCCCCTTTCCAGCTATGAGATGAGCTATAGGCTCCTTGTCCCAGGCCTAGGAGCCCTGAGAGATATAATAAAGACCCTGGCTTCAGCAGGGCTTCAGCCAATTGTACTGAAGAGGGCTGAACATATTGAAGCCGGGGAGCTCACGTCAAGACAACTCGAAGTGCTTCTCTTTGCATATAGAAAGGGTTATTTCGACACTCCGAGAAAGATTTCGCTCTCAGAGATGGCTAGTATAATGGGTATAAGAGCCACGTCTCTAAGAGATATAATTAGGAGAGCGATTAAGAAGATAGTGAAGAGATATCTAGCAGATATAGGGCTCCTCTTAGAGGAGTAAAAGGAGCTATTTAAGTCTTAATGATTACTAGTATCATTCCATGCTTGATTTGTGAGGCCTCTTAAAGTTATGAGGAACGCTGATGCACAAAACGAACTAGGCTTAACCTGTAAAATTCTAGGATAGTAGGCATAGAACTTCGAGAGCCGTAGGGCTGTGAGCTACTAGACAACTAATAGTGAGCTATTACGGTGAGAAGCCTCCTTCTGTGCCGCTGACAAGTAGATGGATTGTTATAATAAAAACATTAACCCGCGTCTACTGAGAAACAGCCAGTATTACCTCGTTATCACGGTAATGAGAATCACTGTGTAGAGGAGTTGATCCAGTAAAACATATGTAGCCTGAAACTTAGAGTGAATAATATAGTTTCAAGTAAGAGACAAAAATTAAAAATTCTTTTATATCTCTATAAGTATTTTCCACAGTACTTTTGAAATAGATTTATCCAGATTCTGAGGGGTAAATATTTAAATTTCACTTTGTGTAATGATTACACGGTGAGTAGATATGCCACAGGGCTTCTGTCTAAAGTGTAGGAAGAAGGTAGAGCTAAAGAATCCGACAGAGACAGTGTTGAAGAACAAGGCTAGAGCTATAGTAGGTACGTGCCCCACATGTGGAACTAAAGTATATGTCATAACTGGTAGGGCCAAGTAAAGGAAAGAGATAAAAGAGATAAAATATGTTTTTTAACCCTATTGATAGTTAATGATTTTTATTTCTGATCTCTATAGTTCTGCTGGAACTCCTAATATTCCATACCTGCTCTTCCACTCTTCAAAGATCTTCTTTTCAAGATCATCTAACTCTCTACCAAATCTATACCAACCACTCTTATCCTTTGACTGTTGCGGTGCCTCAGAAGACGGCCATATACAGTTTACGGGACATACCTTGACACAGCTGAAGTCATCTATGCATTTATCCCATATAAGCCTTGCCTTTGCATTCTGATCCAGCTCCAGGGCTTGAACCGGGCATACTGCTACACAAGCTCCACAGCTTATGCATATATCCATGTCTATCACGATCCTCTGGTATTTCCTTAAACCCTCGCCATGTGGGGCTGCTTCACCCATGATATGCACCATATATACTATTTATCTGAGGTTATTAGGATATAAGCCTAAAAGCTTAGGTGTTTATTACGATCTCGCTAAAGGACGATCTCGGATCAGGAATAGAACAAGATCCATGAGTTAGGCTGTTACATGACTATCGATTAATTTAAGTATCTCTGATTACTTATAGATGCTAAATGCTATGATGCTTGAGCTCCCGAGACAGATGCCCTTTATGGGGGTTATGCCTGGAAGGGCTTAGGGGTTTCAATCCTAGTTAGGAGCACGGTGCCGCTGGGCTCTGCCCTTCTGAGAAGTCTCCTAGAACATATAGCCAGGGAGGTGGAGTGGGGGAAGCCCCCGATGGCCACAGGGTTTTGAACCATGTGGATCAAGAAGCAAAGCAACACCAAACAAAAGAATATCAACGATCAACAACGATCCTCGAGGAACAAGCGGAAATGTTATATAGATGCTCTATAATATTATTAATATATGGGGAGCTGATCTGAGCATAACTGAGGCACAGATAATAGCGTTACCACTAATAATATTAGGGGTTGTGCTCCTGGCTATAGGCCTTATACTCATAGTAGGACCCCAGTTAGCCTCCATAGTGAGGGGTATGGGCGTTCCAGAACCTCTCAGAGTACTTCTCATAGTAGGTTGGAAAATCGGCTCTATAGAGGTTTATACATCGCCTATCATGATCGTGGCCCTTATTATTCTATATATCGCTATACTGAGAAGATGAGGTGATCTATTGGCTTCCCTCGAGATCCTAGAGGATGCTGTGAATAAGAGAGTTGCGTTTATATCGAGAAGCAGGTATGTCCTGGTCAGTATAATGGGGCTCCACATATCGAGACTACTTAGAAAGGGTTATAGCTCGATATGTATAGAGGATCTCTGGGGCCTTAAAATGGAATCTATGTTATCTAGTAAATACCTATCTAGAGAAGATCTCAGCAGGATCCGTATAGGGTGTGGAGAGCCTGATATAGTATATGCACCGTGGATCAATATTGCTGGGAGGAAATTCTCTAGAGATGTTAAAGGAGTATACACCGATAGTGGAAAAGCTATACTGTTCTCTAGAGGTTTTTATGTTGTTGTTATTAGACCAATGGGGTATAGTGTAGGAAACTATATAATTGAAACATGGGACGAAAAGATCGGATATATACATGTGGGAGACGATGGTATTAAGGAGGCATGGATACCGTCTAAACATGTGGAAGCATATCAAAAGATCTTTGAAGCCTTCAGAATATATGGATCCTTTAGATTCCTAGATGCAGTCAACATGCTCGTAAGAGAGCTCGGAATAGATAGGGCTGAAGCTAGGAAGATCCTAGAGGATCTCGTGGGAATGGGTATGATAATAATAACGAGAGGTATGATCCAGCCGGCGGGGGGTTCTGAGAATCACTGAATCGAGGATCCTGAGAATATCTATTATCCAGACAAGGATCTCGGATAACCTTATCGAGAACTTTAGAAGGGTTAGGGATCTAGCTTCATCGGCATACTCGCCAGATATAATGGCGATCTATGAAAACTGGCTTGGTAGAACAGCAATACCTATGAACACATATATAGATCTATCGAAGGAGATACTCGAAATATCTGGAGCCAGGATCTTCGTAGCGGGATCTGCTTACATAGACATGGGAGGATCCGTAGCATCGAAAGCAATTATAATAGATAAAGATGGAAGCACAGCTGTTGGAGGCAAGCTATTCCCCAGCGCAGCTACAGGAGAAAGGAGAAAGATCCTGCCGGGAGGCCCTCCAGCAATTATCAAAACAAAATACGGCTATATAGTTGCATCTGTGATCTGTGTGGATGCTATGTATCCAGAGATTGTTAGGATCGCAGCTCTAGCAGGCTCCCAGATAGTGGTTAACCCAAGCATAATCCCAGCTAATAGATCTTATCTTTGGAGGGCTTTAGGAGCTTCTAGGGCTTCTGAGAACACGATCTTCTTTATACACGTGAATCCAACCAATACAACATATATAGATGGAAGGGAAGTGCTTGGGGGAAGCTTCATAGCAGATCCTCAAGGAAGGCTCTTACTTGAGGCTGGCCGCGAGGAAGGGGTTTTCGAGGCCTCGATAGATCTAGGCGAGATCGAGAAGATAAGAATTAGATGGAGGTATCTTGAAGATATAAAGGGCTCTCTTAAAGAGATCTATAGAGTTATGCTGGAAAAATTGGAGAAGCTAGATAATTTATAAATTTATAATATAATGAATAAAAAAGCTCTAGTGAAGAGCAGGTAGCATTAAGAAGTATATAATAAACACTGCAGTTATCACAATAGTTGCTGGTGTTATATCACTCAGCCTGCCACTCAGAAGCTTTACAAGTGTGTATGTTATAAATGCAAGCCCAATACCAGTTGCTATGCTATAGGTCAGGGGTATAGCTATTATTGCCATGAAGCTGGGTATAGCTTCTGTTAGATCCTCAAGATCTATCTTCCTGATCACGCTCATAAACATGAGACCAACCAGGATCAACACAGGTGCTGTGGCGAATCCTGGTATAGCCGCTGCTAGAGGTGCTACAGGTAGGAATAGAAGGAAGAGAAGCCCGGTAACGAGAGCCGTAAGTCCTGTCCTTCCACCAGCCTCTATGCCTGAAGCAGACTCAATGTAGATCACGGTAGTCGTGGTTCCCATCAACGCCCCAGCCACAGTTGCAGACGCGTCCGTATATAAAGCCCTCCCAATATTAACAGGCCTCCCTCTCCCATCGATGAGCCCAGCTTTTGTGGCGAGCCCGGATATCGTCCCTATTCCATCAAAGAACTCTACTAGGAAGAGAGAGAAGGCCACTGGGAATGCTAGGGCTATTAGCTCTACATATGCTCTGAATGCTGTGGGGAAGACGGGTATTAGGGACGTAGCGAAGCTAGGGATCTCGAATATGCTTGGTGAGAGGCTAACGAGACCAGCCAGGATCCCTACTATTGTCAGCACAACTATGGTTACCAAGAATGCTGGCGAGAATCTCTTTATATATAGAATAGACGCTAGTATGAAGCCCGCTATAGCTATTATGCTTGAGGGCTCTACAAAAGCCTTCACGTTGAAGCTTATGGGGGTCCCGCTACCTGATGCACTAAGCCTGCTAGAGAGAGACCTATGAAGGTTATGAATAACCCTATCCCAGCACTTATCCCATAGGCCAGGTTGATGGATATAGCTCTCAGAACCCTATCCCTTATCCCAGACCATGCAGCGAATAGGAATATAAGCCCATCTATAAATACAGCAAATATGGCTGCGTATAGAGCTACTAAAGCTGCTTCTGAGCCCCTCATACCCATGCCCATAAGCACTGATGTGAATGCCGGGATCACTGAGAAGCCTATGAAAGAGTTCTCACCCATTCCGGGGGCCATTGCGAATGGTAGCTTTGCATAGAGAGCCATCAATATAGATCCAAAGGATGCAGCTAAAATTGTTGCAGTCGCTATCCTCACCTTAACACTATTTACAAGGGCAGCTTGTTCGGGAGAAAGAGTCTGTACCCCGAGGGAGTTTTTTAAAGCTATCTCGAAGCCCGACCCGACTATGAGGGGATTTACAAAGATAATGTATGCCATTGTCAAGAAAGTTGTTATACCAGCGATGAATTCTCTTTTAGGCTCTATCTCTATATTCTCAAGCGCAAATATCTGGAGCGACCTACCCAATTTCCCCATCTATGTAAATTCTAGGGGATATATACGTACAATCGATCGACACCTTTACGAGAATTTTTTACAAATTTATGTTAAAAATATAGGATCTCATGTATTGTGAGAATAATACCCCAATATGCTACAAATACCACGGGGATTCTATGGAGAGAATCGGGGGATCCGAGCTCGTGAAGAGAATGAGTGAGCTTCTCAAAGCAGGAGCTGCAATGCTCGCAGAGACATGCCCCTCATGCGGCTCGCCTCTCTTTAGGCTAAGAGGTGGCGAGATTATATGCCCACTCCATGGCAAGGTCTTTTTAGTTAGAAGCGATGAGGAGGCTAGTACAGCATCTGTTATATCTGTGCTCTCCAAGATTGAGGATCTAGCTTCTATAAAGATGATGGAGCTTGTTAAGAGGCTATCAATGAATAACGACCCTATCGACCTTGAGTCACTCTCAAAATGGCTTGAAATAGTCCAGAGGATCCAGGAGATAAAGAAAGGCCTATCCAATATCCCAGCTCAAGAAGCCCTAAAGAGAGAACGGGCCGAGAATAAGCAGGAAAAGAATAGATAGCATAATACCCTCGTCCTGAAGGACGAGGCTTGTCCTTCTATTTAATGTCTAAAAGTAATCCTTATAAAGGGAACCTTCATAAGTAGTACTCTGGATCTTGAGGGATTTGGGCTCGTCTCTATATACGCCTCTATATAAAGAATCTATATTGATAGACATGCTGGCACCTCTCATGGATAGTGAGCTAAGGTTTCTCAGGAAGAAGGTTGAAGAGGCGCTTGCAAGATATAAGAGGGTTAGGCTTGTCAATAGGCCTTCTTGGTTTGAGTTGAGAGAGATTAGGAGAAGCTCTTCTATAGCTTCAGACTCCTCTTTTCTCGGGGTGCTTACTAGATACGCCTTCGTATATGTGATCAGGGCGTTCTCAGCCCCCTTCACGGGGTCTTCCGAAGATGTTATTAGGTATGGGAGGTATCTAGCTAGATTCGATGCTATGGAGCTCCTCTCGAGCCTTGATGATGAAGATTCCAGTCCTTATCCTTACAGGGATAGAAGAGGTGTTGTTCACCACATTGCTAAGGATCTGGAGGTCGCTTCTGTAAAGGCTGTGAGTGACTCCATAAGATCTCCCCCAGATCTTGTGCTCTTCGATGGTTCCCTAAGATCCTTCTTCTATAACAGGTTTAGAGGCGGGGATCCCTTCTCAGAGAGCCTTAGAAGGAGCTGGGTCGAGAGGGTCGAGACCCTTAAAAAGCTTTCTGAAGTATCTAGAGTTGTCTTTGTATCTAAGGTCCACACTAGACAGGTCCTTTCGAGGTTCTTAAGACCCGAGATCGATGGTGAGCCTGTGATCGTGCCTGACTATGCGTTAGTAGATAAGATCTTCGAAGATAGGCCCAGGGTACCGGGTTTTCTAGAACCTATAGAGATTAGTGAAAACGAGACGGGAATTAGATACACACTAACCTACGCAATACTCGCCAAAGGCGCACCGGCATACCAGGTTACAATGCCTGGTTCCATTAGCACCGAGGAAGTTTCTGAGATACTAGAGATGGTAAGATTCCACAGCGCATCGGGCTATCCAGAGCCTCTTAGACAGTGTCATTACCATAGTAAGATCGGTAGAAGAGAGTTCCTCCAACTCTTAGGAGCATATGGAGTGAGACTCGAGAGCGGTAGGGAGGTGCTTGGAGAACTATGAGTCTCCCTATTCTTGGGAGGGTGTTAAGATCTAGATCGCCGTCTTTCTGTGAGGTATACTCCGACTATCCAATGCCGGTAGGCTCGTACGTCTACGCCGAGTTTAGGGTTATGGATAAGGCTACAGGATCCCAGGTTGTTAGAAGGGTTGTGGGGGTCGTCTCTAACAGTAGCTACTCTCCGATCATTGAGAGGCCTTCGATAACAGATCTAAAGGAGGAGATATCCCACGACTACACCGTGCCATCCATATCGATCATAGAATTGTATATCATAGCAGATATCTCGGCAAAGAGGCCTGAGACACCTAGATATCCGCTGCCCCCCGGAACAGCTATATATCCAGCCCCGCCTGAGTATCTCAGAACACTCTATGAACTCCCTGAGGAGGGATATATAAGGCTTGGATCCCTTTCAGAATATAGTGGCATAGAGATAAGGGTAAGGGTCAATGAGCTCTCAAGGCACTTCCTAATTACTGGAGCAACGGGATCTGGGAAGAGCAATACAGTAGCTATCATAGCTGATAGGCTTTCGAGGCTGGGGGCTCCTGTCGCTATATTTGATGTTCATGGTGAATATGTTGGGCTTCAGCCTGAAGACGGCGATCCTTCGAGGGTGAGGGTTTACGGCGCTGTTATAAGTCCATACAAGATCCCACCAAAGATCTTGGCGTCTATGATTATAAGGGATCCGGCAGCCACAAAGCAGAGAAGACTGTTGACAAGGGCTCTGAGAAACGTTAACAAGGCTATTTCCGATAAGTGTTTAAAGGGCTTCGGAGTGTCTTCAGCCGTTAAGGAGATCCTTGTTGATAGGAAGATAGAGATGGGGGAGACCCTTGACGAGGATTATAGGGAAACCCCTGAAGATATCTATCTAGCCCTCTTAATACACGAGATCTATGCAATTGCGTCTAGAAATAAGAAGGTATTTGATGAAAAAGTTACTAGTAACGCTATCGAGAAGGTTGAGGACTTCTTCGAATCCTCCCCAGTAGATCTAGAGGCTCCAAGGATAATTGATATGGTAGAGCCTGGGAGAATATCTGTCATAGATGTGTCCACACTGAGCGATGATCAGAAAGCATGGATCTTAAAGCTCTATTCCGACGAGCTTTTAAGTCACCTAAAAGAGGGGATCGATAAGTCTGGTTCAAGAATACCCACTGTATTAATAGTAGAGGAGGCTCCTCTATTCCTCCCAGCAGATGCCTCAACACCTGCTAAGGAGAGTCTACAGAGATTCGCTAGGGAGGGGAGGAAATTTGGAGGAGTGCTTGGGATCGTTAGCCAGAGACCGAGATCCCTGGATCCCAATGTAGCATCGCAGCTGCAGAACTTCGTATTCTTAAAACTCGTTCAGGAGGAGGATAGGAGGGCTGTTATGAACATTGCAGACGCCCTCGAGGATACCCTAGCTGAGATCCTTCCGAGCCTTCCTAAGGGAAGGGCTATCGTTATGGGTGAGTGGGTTGGCAGGTTTCCGGTTCTCGTTGATATTGACATACACAGTGGTAAGAAGAGGGGGGCTACACCGGATCTCTATGGGATCTGGAGATCTAGATCTAGGGTTAATGGGCCAAAGGAGGAGAGGTTCGAGATCTAGGTGGCTCCGATGAGGATCCTCCATATATCAGATACGCATCTAGGCGCTAGGCCTAAGGGTATTGTGGAGAGGGAGAGGGATATCTACGAAGTTTTCAGGGAGATCATAGACATAGCTATAGAAAATAAGGTCGATCTAGTGCTTCATGCGGGGGACATGTTTCACGATACCGAGCTATATCCGGCTCCATATATAGTTGCTATAGAGGCCTTATCGAGACTCAAAGGCTCCGGGATAGGTTTCTATGCTGTTGCTGGGAATCACGATGCTGTTAAACCTACTAGGAATAGTCCTCTAGAACTTCTCCATAGGCTGGGATATCTCACTCTACTATCAGACGATAGAGAGCCCGGTGTTAAGAGGGTCTCAAGCTCGACTGGCTATGAGATAGAGATCCACGGCTTCTCGTATAAGGCAGCTGAAAAACTTTTCAAAGAACCTCTTAAACCATCACAAGCATCAATACTCCTTGCCCATGTAAGGCTCTGCGATGCGTGGTCCCAGAGATATGGTAGGGATCAAACTCTCTGCTCTTCTAAAGAGGCGGGGGCCCCCGTGGTTTCTAAAATGCCTAGGGGCTATCTATACTATGCACTAGGGGATCTGCATAGAAGCTGGAGGAGTATATATGGTGGCTCGCCGATCGCTTATCCAGGCTCTCCAGAGACAATATCAAGGGATGATTATGAGGAGGTTAAGAAGGTTCTTATGATCGAGATTGATAGGGGTTATATTGATGTTAAAGAGATGCCACTTAGAAGTGTTAGGCCGTGGATATATATTGATGCGAGGGACTATAGAGATCTAGTCCAGAAGATCTACGAGGCAGAGACTAGGGCAAGGACAATGCATAAGTCACCAATGCTTGTTGTGAAGGTTAGGAGTATGCTTGAGAGGAGCGAGAGGGATAGGGTTACTAGTATGCTTGATCAACTAGTTAGAGAGAAGAGGATTCTGAACTACGATGGGCCCGAGATAGAGGCATCACCCAGGGCTGTAGATAATATCCATGATCTTCAAACAAGTTCTATAGGGATTGAGGGAGCTGTTGAGAGACTCTTTAAGGATCATGATGTGAAGAGCTTCATAATAGATACATTTATAAAAAGCAGGTTGAGCGGAGACCTAGTTCTGAAGAAGTTGCTAGAGAACCAGAATATTATCCAGAAGCTATTCGAAGAGCCCGAGATTAAGAAATACATACAGAATAGAGCAAGACTAGGTGTGTGATGATGCTAATAAAGCGGATCCTTCTCGAGAACATATACTCCCACAGAAAATCCGAGATACGGTTTGGGAGGGGATTAACAGCTATTATAGGGCCTAATGGGGCTGGCAAGAGCTCTATAGTTGAGGCAATATTACTAGCTCTATTTGACAGAGGTGCACAATCCTCCCAGGAGATCCTCAGGACTGGGAAGAGTAAGAAGGGGGTTGTAAGAATAGGCTCTCAACTAGCTATTATCGAGCTTGAGTTCGAGGTTGGTGGAAGGATCTATAGGGTTAGGAGGGAGTATGATGGAGATGGGAATAGCAGGGATCATTATCTAGAAGATATGTCTGATGGATCTAGAAGAGTTCTAGCTAGAGGCGTCTCGAATGTTACAAATTATATAGCATCCAAGATCTTGGGTGCTGAGGATCCTTCGATATTCACCTCAACCATATTTTCTAGGCAGGATATGCTGGCCCAGATACTCGAGATAAGCCCTAGGGATAGATGGGAGAAGATCCTCAGAATGATGGGGCTCGAGGAGCTTGAAAGAGCTAGAGAAGTCGCAAAGGACGCTGCTGATAGAGCTGATAAGATGCTTGGAGAAATAGCCAGGGATGAAGGAGAGCTAAAGGATCTAAGAAGCAAGCTGGAAAGGGATATGAGGGATGCTGCTAGGTTGAGGGAGGAGCTATCAGCTATAGATTCCAGGCTCTCTAGCGAAGAACGAAGAAGAGAGGATCTAGAAGCAAGCGCCAAGGTCTTGAGGAGTGTTATTGAAAAGATTAGAGAGCTAGAGACACTTAAGCACCTCTCTAATGAGCTGGATAGGCTAGAGAATGAGCTAAGAGATATAAAGACAAGGCTCAGTATCTATGCCGAGTTAGGTCTTGATAGGGAATCGGTTTTGAGGCTCTATGAAACTTATAAGAAATCGAACCAGTGCAGCGAGAGGAAAACCAATATAGAAAATAGAATTAAGAGCTATGAAGAAGAGATTGCTAAGCTTAAGAAGTCCTCCGAAGAGCTGAGGAGCATAGCAAAGAGCCTGGGAATAGATATGGGGGATATATCACAAGAAACTCTCGAGACGGTTAAAAAAGCCTCAGAAGAGCTGTCAAGAAGGCTTGGAGAGATCAAGGGGGCGATAGCTACATACACAAAGCTTCTAGAGTTGAAACCAGAGGGGGGTAGATGCCCTTTCTGCGGGAAAGAGCTCGGGTTAGACGAAGCCAAACATATAGTTAAAAGACATATGGAAGAGATTGGGATGCTTAAGAAGGAGGAGGATCTCTTAGAGAAGAGGATTAAGGAGATTAATAATCTCTATAAGAAGTTAGGCGAGATCCTGGCAGGAATTAGATCCTATTCATCTAGGGTAGAAGAGCTACTGAAAGAGTTGGAAAATGTTGCAGCCTGCGCTGAGGAGAGAGAATCCATATGCTCCTGGGTTAACACAGTAACCAGCAAGATATTCCAGGGAAGAAGCGGGTCTTGCGCGGATATTCTGTCAAAAATGACTGAGGAAATAAGAATCCTTGAAGAGAGACACAGAAGGGCTGAAGAGAGATTAAAAGAGCTTGAAGAACTCGGGATCAGAGATAGAATCTCCTATCTTGAGAAAGAGCTTGAGAACCTCTTTACATCAAACCAGTGGCTCAGAAGACTAGAGAACTATGAGGAAGAGCTGAAGAAGATTGAAGAGGATTCTAAGAAAGTTCAACAGATTATCGAGGATCTTAAGAATAGAAGAGGATCTCTAGAGGGGGAGCTATCAAGGTTAGAGAAAATAATTAGAGAGAGGGAGGAAAGAATATTATTCTTAGAAAAGAGGATCTCGATGAAACCTTCCTTAGAGAAATCGCTAAAGATCCTAAGGATACTAGAGAAAAACTTCTTTGGAAAGGAAGGCCTTCTATCTAGGATCCTCACCCAGATCGTGGTCAAAAGGCTCGAAGAAGAAGTAAACAAGGCTTTAGAGACATTCTCAACGCAATTTAGGGTCTCCATAGAAGAGGATTTCAACATATCGGTAAGAACACAGGAAAGCTCTATCCTCGGGCTAAACAACCTAAGCGGTGGCGAAAGGACAATATTAGCGATAGCCTTTAGAATAGCCCTAGCAAAAACCCTTCTTGGACGACTGCCAGGCCTCATGATCCTTGACGAACCGACCCAGAATCTAGACGTCAAGAACAAGGCTAGGTTATTCGAGATCGTAAGGGATATAGCAGGGATACTAGAACAGGTAATCGTTGTAACACATGATGAAGAAATTATCGAAAAGGCTGATAACATCATTAGGGTCCGTAATGTAGATGGAGAGAGTCGGGTAGAGATAACATAGAATGAAATGCTCTACGCACTCTTAGCAAAGAGACTAATCACACAGATTCGGGCATTAAAGCCTGTTCTATAAAAAGCACGTAGATCAAAATTTCTGACCTCCTCCCCGCCCTGAAGGGGCGAGGCTTTCAGTTGTAAATATCTAACTCATATGTCTTTCAATATTTCTAGCCTATGTATGTTCCCACATATATGGCATGTAACCACTCTAACAACTGCTCTTCCTTTACCCCTGAGCCTTACTGTTGCTGTTAGGCCTGGGATGAGAGGTGCTCTGCATCTCTCGCAGAAGATCCTCTTTATATCCCTCGGTATATTTATTGAGTTTCTCATAGCTAGTCTAAATATTAAGTCTCCCGATGCTAATGCTAGTTCTATATCGCCTTCTCTAGCTGCCTTAATAGATAACTCTCTGAGAATCTCTATTCTCTGAAGCACTATATCTCTCAGCAAGCGTTTCTTCAAGATCCCATATGATGAATTAATATAAGGGCTTATATCTATTACTCTATGAGCGATAAGGAGGTGGCCCCCATTTTCAGGGTTAGAAGAGATCCTGAGCCAGGGTGAGAAAGAGGTTTTAAAGGCTCTAGCCGCCATTGGAAAAGGATCTATAGATGATGCCTCTAGAACCAGCGGAATACCTAGGAGTACGATCGCCTCCATTATAGAGAACCTCTCGTCTAAGGGGCTTGTTAAGATCGAGAGGAGGGTGAGGTATATATATACAACAACTAGTGAGGGCAGAGAGTGTCTGAGATCGTTTCCTGAAGAGGATCTCATAAAAATTCTTTCTGAGAGAGGCGGATCTGTATCTATTCAAGATATTGAAAGACGTCTAGAGAAAGAGAGAGTTTCAATAGCGGTCGCCTGGGCTAGGAAGAGGGGATGGGTCAGGATCGAGGGAGACAAGCTGCTTCTAACTGGGAGCGGCTCTCTTGAGAGATATAGGGAGGCCCTTGCGAAAGCTATCAACGGCGTTGAAAGGGATCAGATACTATTGACCGACGAGGAGATTCAGGAGCTGGTCAGAAGGAAGATGCTATCTAGAGAGGAGAGGAGAGAGATATTCTTCGAGATAACTGAGGATGGATATAATATGCTGAGGAGAGTTGAAAACCTAAAGATCGTATCGAGACTCTCTAGGGATCTGATCCAGAGAATTTCCTCTGACGTTATACTGAGGCCGTATAATGTAGAGGCGGAGCCCAAGACGATCTATCCCGGCTATAAGCACTTCTATGTAGATTTCCTAGAGATGCTCAGAGATATAATGGTTTCCCTGGGCTTTGAGGAGATCTCAGAGGATCTTGTGGTGCCTGAGCTATGGAACTTCGATGTCCTCTTCCAGGCACAGGATCATCCAGCTAGAGAGATCCACGATACGCTTGCTGTAGAAGCGCCACCCGCTGATCTCTCAGAATATGTGGCCCTCGTGGAAGCGGTTGCTAGGGAGCATGAGAAGGGTTGGGGATATAAATATGATAGATCTATAGGCTCTAAACTCATAATGAGAAGCCAGACAACCGCAGCTACAATTAAATATCTATATAAGCATAGAGACCCCCCGGTGAGAGCCTTTATAGTAGGAAGAGTCTTCAGATCCGATACTATAGACGCAAAACACTTACCAGAGTTCCATCAGATGGATGGGGTGGCTATGGAGAGGGATATGAATCTGAGGAAGCTCTTAGGCGTGCTTTCGCAAATAACTAGAGCTCTAGGGTTTAAAGAGATCATATTCAAGCCAGGCTATTTCCCCTTCACAGAACCCAGTGTCGAGGGTTATATAAAGATCGAGGGTATTGGATATATAGAGATACTCGGATCAGGACTCTTCAGGCCGGAGGTTCTCAGGATGGTCGGGTTAATGCATAACGTGGGGGCCTGGGGTATGGGGGTTGATAGGCTTGCAATGGCATATCTCTCCATATCGGATATAAGGGAACTCTATACACCGCTTCTTGAGAGGCTGAGGTGGTATAGAGTTGCCAGTTATAAGGCTATCTACTAAAAGGCTGTTTAGCCTACTTGGCAAGGAGATCTATATACAGGATCTAGAGAGACTCTTAATGAGGTTAAAGGGAGAAGTTGGGAATACTACTGAGAGCTATATAGAGGTTGAGATAAATAGCGATAGGCTCGATATGATGATCTCTGAAGGCATGGCCAGAGCTCTAAAAGGGGTTTTAAGAATCGAGGTTGGTCTCCCCAGATACGTTTATAGGAATAGCGGCCACAGGCTTGAGGCTACCGATGTGCCACAGAGACCATATATAGCTATGGGTATTGTAAAGGGTGTTAGAAGCTCTGAGGAATTCATTGAGGAACTTATCCAGTTTCAGGAGAAGCTCCACACAACCATAGGTAGGAAAAGGAGAAAGGTTGCTATAGGGATACACGATCTCTCCAAGGTCCCAGATAATGAGTGTATATATAGGGAATTAGAACCTACAGAGAAGTTCACTCCTCTAGGGTATTCCAGATCCATGAGTGTTGAAGAAATCCTCAGTGTGGTTGAGCAGGGGAGACTATATGGATCTATATCTAACAGAGAAGGTAAATTACCTGGCATAGTATGCGGCGGTGAAATAATAAGCATGCCCCCTGTAATAAACTCTGAGCTTACAAGAGTTACTAGCCAGACCAAGGATCTTTTGATCGATGTAACAGGAACAGATCTAGGCTATGTACTCAAAACACTTGAGATATTGACAACAACCATTGCTGAAGGTGCAGCGGATAGAACTATAGAAAGGGTATCTATACATGCGCCATGGGGGGATCTGAAGACACCTGTAGGAGCCGCTAGGAGTATGACTCTAGATATCAATTGGGCTTTATCTATACTAGGAATAGAGGGTCTAGGATTAGAGGGTGTTGTGAAAGCTCTTGAGGAGATGAGATACGGTGTTAGGCAGATAGGCTCCGATGTTGAGATCTTGATACCGCCGTACAGGATCGATGTAATCGACACCATAGATCTTGTTGAAGACATAGCTATAGCCATCGATCTCAATAAAATACCTCCAGAACCTCTGAAAATAACCCTCCCAGGTAGGCTAGAACACAACACCATCATTAGAAGAAGGTTGAGAGATATAATGTCTGGGTTGGGATTCACAGAGATATATAGACACGTGCTTGTTCCAGAATCGCTCCTAAGGGATCTAGGATTCACAGATTTCCTAAAAATCAAGAACCCGGTATCCAGCGAGATGTCAGCTGCAAGACCCTCTATTCTCATAAGCATATTAATGACCCTCTCATCAACACAGCACTCACCAAAGCCTATAAAGATCTTCGAGATAGGGGATATAGTGGTTAGAGATCCAACAACATACAGCGGGTGGAGGACAGGCTTATCAATGGCAGCATCAATACTAGATGACGAGGTAAGCTTCGAGGATATACAGGCGCCGTTATTCTCAGCACTAAGATCACTTGGATTATCCCCAAGAACCAGGTCTAGCAGAAATCCCCTCTTTATAAATGGCAGATCCGCAGACATCTTAGTAGATGGGAGATCTATAGGAGTTGTGGGCGAGGTTAAACCAGACATACTCAGAAGAATGGAAATACATTTCCCTGTAGCAGCATTCGAGATAGATCTTAGACCGCTGGTAAGCATACTTTCAACACGATAATAAGTATTAGAAAATAGCATCCAGTACTCAAATAAATAATTACTAGATTTGCAAGGATCAATATTATCATATTAAGTATGTAACAGCGAGTCTCTATCGAATCTCGGTTCAGTAGAAACATCGATGAGATCTAGTTAGGATGGCTTATATCTCCTCACTTTTATAGTGAATAGGTGAAATACTATGCATATCATTACTCTCAGAGAGATTTTTCATAACTACAAGGGCACTATGCTATCTCTCACAGACCTTTACAAGAGAGATCCTCTCCCTCCTCACTGCTATCTGGTTTATGATCTCATTTATGAATTCAGCAATATAGATCTTATTCTAGGGATTCAGGGCGATGTGATCATGTCTTACATACTTATTTGGAGAAGTCCACGGATCTATGGAATCCATCTATGGAGACCTAATATGGATATGATATCTAGACTGACAGTGCCAGCAGATAGAGTAGCATATGTACATATATATGAAGGTGAAGAAAAGCATGTAGCGCTAACCGAAAATCGGCTTAAGGAGATCGGATATTCAAAGATAGAGAGAAGGATCTTCTATAACATGGTCTGTGATGAGAGTACATTCACACCAAGCATCAATGAGGGTCTCGCAATAAAGCTCCAAGCTCAAAATCAGCAACATTTAGAGTTATTCCTAAACCTTAAAAGATCTAGAGGGCAGGAGTTAACCCTAGAGGAGGCTATGGAGATTCTTAGAAGGAGGAGATACTATGGGATCATAGTAGACGGGGTTCTCACATCAACTTCCTCCAGATATCTAGCCCTACAAGAGATACACATGATAGGCGACGTCTACACCAAGCCAGAATATAGGGGGCGAGGCTATGCTAAAGCGGTTACATCAGCAATAACTAGGGAGGCTATAGTCTCCGGTGCTCTCTCATCCTTACATGTTGAAGCTACAAACGAGCCGGCTATAAAAGTGTATAGAGGGTTGGGATATAGAACTACTAAGATCCATCACCGGCTGGAAGCGTTTCCCCGCTAACGGTATTTCCGTTAGCGGGGTTGGGCCTAGGCCTGGGTTCAATGGCTTCACCCGCACCGCATAGGTCCCGCCGAGCACAACTCCGCGAGCCTCCCATCCAGGGTCTTGGGAGCTCCAAAGGCCATTGTTCCAAAGGCTCTGAGCACATGGTTAATGGTTAGAGGCTTATAGGCTTAAGGCTAAAATTTTCTTATTTCCTCCCCATACACGCATCAAGCATCTATAAGTAACCATACCTAGTTTAAATTATCTGTAGCCTTGTAACACTCTGTTCCGAACTGGTTCTATATTTTCTTATATAATTATTATTGTGGAATGTTCTAAGGAGGATTATAGATAGATTAGCATGAATATTTGGACATAAAAAGTCTTTAGAGGATAAAAACTACTTCTTATCTAGCTTGAGGAACTCTTGGTAGTGGCTAATATATATCGGGTGTTTCTTAACCATCTCAAGGTATTCCCTTGTTCTTCTAAATTTCATAGCCTCGCCGACTTTTCCAGGGCCATATTTCTTTTCATATTCGTCAAAACCTATTGAATACTGCTTCTGAACATAGTCTCTATAGATCTCTGGTAAAACGTTAAATGCGCAGAATGGGACTATCCTGCCATCTGGCATTGTGTAATGTATATCGCATCTCATAACTCTCTCAACATCGTAGTTATATTGATCCATGAAGTGCATCATCCCCAGGAAGAGGAACTTATAGTGGAACTCTCCAAGTGCGTCATAGCTCTGCTTAACAAATATATTGACTATTAGCTTTGGAAGCATCTTCTTTATTTCGCCAGGAACATTCTCCCAGTTAATAAACTTTGTAACAGCATTCCATGCTAAGCCGAGCCCCGTTAATACTTTGCTCTTACCCATTTTAAGCTCTTCACTCTTCTCATGGAGATATTCTAAGAAACTCTCGAGATCTATCATCCTGCTAAGCGGCACAAATTCGTAATCATACGCAGAAGATCCCTTCTTAACAACGTAAACATAGCTACCAGCGCCGCAGTGCGGGTGGCATGTCATTTCAAATTTAAACTTCCCCGATAGGGCCTCTGCAAACTCTGATATTGGGACACATGCTGGTACTGGGAACCAGGAGTCTCGATCTATTTGCCCGTTAGTCTGCTCCTCAATCCTTAGTATAGCATCTGCTATAGTGATCCTGTACTTCTCCCTCTCAAATCTCTTCATCATACCAGTAAGGCTTACGGGCTGGAAATTCACAGCCCTTACTATGTCCATGTTCTTTGCGGCGAACCTTATTATATCGCCAAGTATATGATCATTAACAGATTTAATCGTCACCGGAACCAACACAACACTCGTCATCCCAGCCTTTCTAAAGACCTCGAATGTGAATGGTACCTCATAATGGTTCTTGGGGTTTGTCTGGGGTGTGACACCATCGAAGCTCATGTATATAGTGTTTACCCCCGCCTCCCTCAACTCACTAGCATATTTAACAGCAAGATCCGGGTCCTTATGGAAGAGCCTTGCAAAGGTTATCCCATGTGTGTTTAGCTGTAGATGTGTTACCCCCATGGCCTTGAGCTCTCTGACAATCTGTGGAAGATCCTCTCTAACAGTTGGCTCCCCGCCTGTTATCTGAATAACTGTTGCAACCCCTTGCTTCATGAGCTGTGATACCATGAACTTAATCTGCTCTATACTTGGCTCATAAACATACCCGGCTTTCTCTGCATAGAAGAAGCAATACCAGCAGTCGAGATCGCATCTATTAGTGATAACCAGGTTGGTCAAAGCTGAGTGGCTCACATGCATTGAACATAGTCCACAGCTATAGGGGCACGGGGCCTCAGCAACTGTATATGTGTATCTAGCGCCTCTTCCATCGATGCCTCTTGATAGAAATTTATAGTATAGGTATGAATTTCCGAAGTAGAGCTCGTCTATGCTCCCATGATCCGGGCAGATCTTTCTCAGGTAGATCTTATCGTCTCTCTCATATATAATAGCCGGGAGTATTCTCTGGCAATACGGACATAAACTCTGAGTGATTCTCACAAGCTTCTCCCCCTCCATTAACTGAGGTAGAGGGCCGCCTACCTTTATCTCTCTACCAGCGATTTTTATAGTGCCCGTTACAGGATCAAACTTCCCGGGAGATGGAAGAGCCTTTGCTATTTGAGCTTGGTATGTTCTCACCTCTTGAGATCTAGTCCCAGAAGAAGCCCCTGCTACTTGGAACAGGTTCTCGATCGGCATCCAATTAACACCTTATCCTCTAATATCGTCAAAGGGGGTATATAAATACGAGCCACAGAGGCTTTGCTGTTGTGATGAATTATATATTATCCCCGCTATATTCTCTCCTAGGAGTATTGAAAGAGGGATGCGTATTGGATCTTAGAGAGGCTCAGAACTTAGTTGCAAAACTCTATATGGATAGGGATAGGGGTAGGGGGATCTTCGCAACATTCACATGGCTCGTAGAGGAGGTTGGCGAGCTCGCAGAGGCTATCTTAGGAGGCGATAAAAAATCAATTGAGGAGGAGATCGCGGATGTGTTTGCATGGCTCCTCTCAGTCGCCAATCTAGTTGGTATTGACGTGGCTGAAGCCTTTAGAAAGAAATATCTAGAGAATCCAAAGCCATAGAATCAATAATAGAGCCTACCCTAACTTCCTAGAGAGGATACCAAGGAGATCAATATATAAAACCAGGAGGCCTCACAGCCAGCACTTCCTTATTAACTAGAGTAGGGGGCTCTCTACCCATCGCAAATGCTATGAGATTCTCGACAGCAAGCATTGCCATAGCCAGCCTGGTCTCCCTCGTAGCAGATCCTATGTGGGGGGTTAGAACCACATTCTTAAACCTTGTGAGGGGATGATTCGGATTCAGGGGCTCCTCTTCATATACATCTAAGCCGGCCCCCGCAATCCACCCCTCTTCAAGGGCCCTTACAAGGGCCTTTGTATCTATTACCGCCCCTCTCGATGTATTTATTATTATAGCGCCCCTCTTAACCCTTCTAAGCCTCTCCTCATTAATCATATGTCTCGTCTCGTTCGTAAGGGGCACATGTATCGATATGAAATCACTTCTAGCTAAAAGAGTTTCTAGATCTACATACTCAGCGCCAAGGGCCTTCTCATCCTCTTCGGATAGCCTCCTCCTACTGTAATATATAACCTTTAGACCGAAGCCCCTAGCCCTCCTAGCCACAGCTCTCCCTATTCTTCCCATCCCTATTACCCCGATGGTCTTTCCATAGAGTTCGACACCGAGTAGCATGCTGGGGTGAAAAGCGGTCCCACTCCTCCACCACTCCCCCCATCTAACGAAATGATCCCCCTCAACAATCCTCCTAGCGACGGCTAGAAGAAGCGCGAATGCAAGATCCGCTGTGGCCTCAGTAAGAACATCCGGGGTATTGGTGACGTATATGCCATACTGAGTTGCACATTTAACATCAATATTATCATACCCCACGGCCATGTTCGCCACAATTCTCAGCCTATTAGAGACTCTCCTAATCAGATCACAATCAACTCTATCACTAACCATGCTAAGCAATGCATCAAAATCCCTGAGCTTTTCTCTAAGCATCTAATAAGGAGGAGGCTGATATCTATCCCAAACCTCATAATCATATACACTACTAAGCCTCTCAATGGCCTCCCAAAAGATCTCCCTGGTTATATAGACACGGGGTCTCAAACTGACCTCCTCCCCGCATCCCTAGGAGCTTGGGTAGCTCCAAGCTCCCGAGCGGTTTGCCGGTTCTCCGCTCGGACACACCCATATCACCTTTCAGCATCCCCATGCTTGGGATATAATCTATTCACAGCCGGGAAGCCTCGGCACCGATGGGATCATAGAGACCTCCTCCCCACACCGAGCTCTTCACCATACTTTATGCACCCAAAGCTTAAATCTGTCCCAAGCCTCTAATAATAGCAGTAGCGGGAAAGCTATTATGAGGATCGCTATTGTGAGCACAAACTTGTTGAACTGCGACACAGCATCTAGATAGGTGTCGAACACAGATGATACCGCCCCATAGAGATAGTACTCAACAACAACGGTCAGCACTACTGCAGCTACGAAAGCAGCAATTATGACACCCTCCCCGCCTTTAAGGGGCGAGGTTTCTATGCTGGGGTCTCGGGTGTTAGCCCTCTGGTGAGGGATTAATGGCTTAACACCACTATGCGTTACCAAGTAGCTCTCTATCTTCCTCGTTATTCTTATCTCGTGTCCTAGCCTTCTTGCTATGTTCAGCGTAGCATTTATGTCCACATTGATCTTCTTCCCAGTCTTCCTACAAATATACAGCCCTCTATATACCCTTCCATCCTTGTGTTTTGCTCCACATATTGAGCATCTCTGGCTAGTGTAGTCCTCAGGCACAAGCTCAACCTCTATACCATACTCTATGAATACATCCACAATCCATAGCACTATCTTCCTAAACCACCATATATTCGTGTTATACTCATGGCCATTATCCTGTGATAGCATATATGGATATCCAATATATAGCTTCCTAACACCTCTTCTATACAGCTCATCAGCTAGGAATCTAATTGCTGTTATGTATAGATGCCTAAGCCTCTCATCTCTTTTATACATAGCATCTAGGTATTTCTCGTAGTAGTAGATCCATGTCGATATGCCAAGCCTCCTCAGCGCATCCCTAATAGACTGATATGCTGATATCTTTTTTCCACCAATAATACCCAGACTTAGTAGATCCGCCTTTGATAAGCATTGATGATCCATCTGTAGTTACTACGGCAAATAGGTTGTTCAAACCCATATCAATAAAAGCCTCCTTATCACCAATAGGATCTCTCTGCTTGATACTCCCCGGATTTATGATCCTTCTCTTTTTCCTCTCCTCATCATCGTATATGGGCTTTACATAGCCCCTTGGATTCGATTTAGATGGCTCCATACCAACCTCTATTGGTATGTGTGCTTGCCACCTGCTATTAACGTATATGATCTCTAGTCCTCCCTGCATACCCTCCCACCTAATCCTGCCAACATACCTTTCCTCAGATCGAAGTCTTCAAGAACTAGATAGCCCTCGTTCTCGCTAATAGGCTCAACACTATATCTATCGTTCCTGATCAGTATGTGTATCTCTTTCTTACCTGTGAGCCTATCCTTCCAATAGCCTGTGGTGAAATCCTTCTTATGTGGGGTGGTAATCTGCCTTGTTTTTCAGATCCAGCTGCTTGAAGAATGTGCTCCATGCCTCGTCATTCTTGGCAATAACCGCCTGTGCATTGACATGTAGTATCCCTTATACTTGTGATAGTATTTCTTGTTGATCTCATCCCTCTTCTCAGGCGATAGCTCTCCATTAAAGAATGCCCGCCTCTTCTCATAGTTAAGCTAGTTCCATAGCCTAGCACATGCCAAGCAAATATCGAATAGCACTTCCTGCTTATATCCGTTTGGGAGTAGTGCTACTCTATTGGTCCTCCAGCTACTCCCCTTCCTCTCCTCAATCTCCTCTCTGAGTGCTTGGAGAGGGTCTGGATCCTTGGCGAGCACAGTTCAGGGAATCCCCCCAGGATCATCGCTCTACTATAATGTTTGCCCATCAAGAACCAGCCCCCTAAATAACAAGACAAAAACCCTATAAAACCACACCCCGCCCTAAAGGATGAGGATTGACCTTTATTTTCAACTCCTCAATCTCCCTCTTACAACCGAAAGCCTCGCCTTTTAAGGTGGGGATGGTTTTATTAGCTCTCCAGGTTCTTGTTTTTGGAGGGGCTCTATGGCCTCTGGCAGTGAGGGGTTGCTAACCATCTCGATAGGGTGTTAGTCCCGAGCCAGGGGCTATAGAGCTCCTCAGGAGATACAATGTAGCCCTGAACTACGCTATAAACAGGATCCTGAGCCTAGATCTAAGAAGCATTGGGAGGGTTCATAACGCTCTATATAGAGAGCTGAGAGAATGGTTCGACCTCCCATCAGGGTTGGCCATTGACTGCTACAGAGATGCTCTTGCAAATGCCAATGCCTGGAGGAACAATCCTTAAGAAAGAGAGGAGGCCGAGGGTTAGGAAGCTGAGCATGTTGCTACACCAATGATTGAGCTATAGGGTTAAAGAAGGATATGTGGAGATCATAGGAGGGATCAGGCTGAGGATAATTGGCTAGACAGGAGATACGATGACTATGAGAATAGAGAGGCTAGGCTTATGTATAGAGATAATAAGATGATCCTGTGGATCTCTAAGAGGATCCCCAAGCCACAGCCTTACCAGCCAAGAGACGTCATAGCCATAGACATTAATGAGAGGAAGATAGTCTATGGAAACCACGTGATTAACAAGGAGATAGACACGGGCATTGATAGGGGCTATAGATGAAAACTCCTTGCCGAAAGCCTCCAGAAGAGATACTCCTCTCCAAGGTATCCTGCATGGAGGAGGAGAAGGGGGATCCTGAATAGAATTAGATCTTATCACAGAAAGGCTAGGAATATATTGGAGGACTGGGCTAGGAAGACATCTCTGAGGATCGTGGGGCTAGCTTTAAGACTTCAATACGCAGTAGCTAGAGAGGATCTCACAGGGCTGATAAATACGCTGAGAAGGATCAAGAGCAAGGATCACAGGACAAAGCTAATCATAATGGGGTACAGGAGAATAGAGAGATGGATCGATTGGCAGGCTATGAAGCACGGGGTTCCACTAGCAATAGTAAACCCAAATGGGACATCATCGGAATGCCCAAAATGCGATTCAAAGCTTGAGGAGAACGGATATAGAAGGCTTAGATGCCCCAGATGCGGATTCGAAGCAGATAGAGACATCATAGGGAAGCTAAACATTAGGAAGAGGGCTTTGAAAATCCTAGGGATATCCGGGGGATCTCTGACCACCCCCACTGCCCCCCAAATGACAGATGTAAACCCGAATAGATGGGGGGAACCAATGAACTGCCCAAAGGGAACCCCTACCCTAGGGCGGGGAGGAGGTCAGCCTACTTTAACGCTATGAGCCTCTTTGTTTCCTCTATTGCCCTCTCTATGTAGTGTAGCCTGAGTTTTACGGCTTTACTGTCTAGCTTTGCCTCGTGAAATCCCCATATGTGTAGGTAGTTTGCTTCGCCCCAGGATGCTATGATCCACTCGCCGAGCTTCTCGCTAATCGCCTCAACAGCATTCTCGAGATCCGTTACAGTCCACCTTCCCCTCTTCTCAACCCTTCTCAGGATCTCCTCGAGGTTGTGGTGAATAGCTAGTGCCTTCACACATTCCTCAACAGCCTTGTAGAGTTTCTCACTCGCCTGAACAGGATCCCTGTCAACAAGTTCCCTACCCTCAGCTAGATACCTCTCGGCAAGCTCTAGATGGGCATCCGCCACCACCTCGGGATCCAGATTCAACTCCCTGAAGAGGACGCTAAGAATAGCATCCTCAACATCCAAGCCCCTCCTCTCCAACTCCTCAACAATACGCTTAGGAAGGATAACAAAGGCAGACACACAACCACCCCAGGGGATAGTAGCTCCTTCCATTCCATAATAGAATTGCTGATCTATTTGTTTTTGTCCAGTTCTATAGTAGATCTGTTTTGTCTATTATTATTTATGTTATGGGAATATTTAAGCGAAGATCTGGTTTTTTGATCCTTGTTTTTGATGACCGCAATGTTTATTAGCATCAAATTTTTTGATCTAGATCGTCCTTGGATCTTTTGGGATGATTCCTCGGGATCTTTTTTCTACTAAACACCGGGGCACCGTTGGCAGCCATAGCTGGGAAATATATTATCAAGGTTAGGAAAGCAATCTTTAGAGGGTTATCTAAATCTACAGGCAGCAGATCAAAAACCCACTAGGAGCCCCATAATTAAGAAAATAATAGAGTATAGAGTGCTGACCTCCTCTCCCGCCTTCAGGTCGTCATTGATCGTCATTCCTTTCAGGCGGATCATCGGTCCCCCCCCCCCTCCCCCATCCAAAAACAACATAACTAGAAAGCTAATAAGCGTTAAAAGGCGAGGCTTTCAGGTGTAAAAAGTCTAAATAGATCCTAAGGGCTCTTCTCTAGAATTGGAGGGGTTATAGCCTTTTTCATGGTAGTGAGGATGCTTATAAGTATTCAATCCATAATATCTATTGGTGACCCCGGGTTTCCGAGACCCGTAGGGTGATGAGCCATCAGGCGACTGGTGGGGAGCTACTGCGGTGAGAGGGCTCGGGGAGACCGTTGAGAAGTAGATGGTGGTTCATTGTTTTTATCCCCACCATCTACTGAGAAACGGTTATAGCCTAGTCTGAAGGCTTCTAGTGTTTTTATTGATGCTAGTATGCAGTTTCTTATCCCGTCTCTCGGGACTAGTTCTCTGCATCTCTCTATGGAT